>CALEMW010000067.1 GCA_937910695.1 uncultured bacterium | reverse complement strand
TCCTGGCGCGACACCAGGCTGAAGCTCTTATTCCAGCGCAGTACCATATCCCTCAATGTGACGATGGCTGGTGATCTCACGAGATCTTCCCCCTGCGAACCAAGACCGAGAGGATTGCTAGATCCGAAGTCCGTACTCCATCGATGCGAGAGGCCTGTCCAATGGTTTCCGGTCTCACCCGGGCCAACTTTTCACGAGCCTCGCTGCTGATCTGAATAAGGTGATCATACACGAAGTCATCTGGAATCTCGAGATCGTCGAGATGCGACTGTTCTTGAAGAAGCCGCCGCTGTCGGCTGATGTATCCGGCATATTTAATGGAGGTTTCGGCTTCCAGGCGCACGGCTCGCACCTGTTCGGGCGGTAACGACTCCGTTGTCTGCGCCAAAACTTCCTTGAGCGCCGAAGATGTTGATTCAAGAGTCGTTATAGATTCTTCCGGCCGGCGAAGTCGCGACCCGGTCTCACCTGGCTCAAGAATCTTCATCAACCGATCCGCTGCTGTAACTCTTTCATTCATGAACTCGATCTCTGCGTCGTCAAGCAGGCCAAGGCGCTCTGCATGTGGCAGCATGCGCCTGACGGAGTTGTCGCAGCGCAGGAAGAGCCGGTGCTCTGCGCGAGAGGTGAACATGCGATAGGGCTCGGTGATCTCCTTGGTGACCAAATCGTCGATGAGCACACCGATGTAGGATTCGCTCCGCTCCAGAACCAAGGGGGCCTCGTTGCTTAAAGACAACGCAGCATTGACCCCCGCGACGAGGCCCTGGGCCGCTGCTTCTTCATAGCCTGATGTTCCCAGAATCTGGCCGGCAAGATAGAGACCGGTCACCAACTTCGACTCAAGGGTACGGAGAACCTGCCACGAAGGCACACTGTCGTACTCTACGGCATACCCATAGCGCACAAACTCAGCGCGCTCGAGGCCCGGAATGGCATGGACAACGGCCTCCTGGATATCGCGAGGCAGACTGGTCGACAGTCCGTTGACATAGATCTCAGGTGTTTCGAGACCCTCAGGCTCAAGGAACAAAATATGGGATGTCCGCTCCGCAAAGCGGACCACCTTGTCTTCAATCGAGGGACAGTAGCGTGGGCCGCGTCCCTCAATAGTGCCTGAAAACAAAGGAGATCGATCGATATTTGCCCTAATCAAATCATGGCTGATCTGGTTGGTCGCTGCAATCCAGCAAGGCTCCGATCGCGGTGCGAAACTGCGAGTGAAGACTGAAAACGGTTCCGGATCAGGGTCTCCGGGCTGGATTTCAAGTTGCTCGAGATCGAGACTGTCGATGTGGAGACGAGGTGGAGTTCCGGTCTTCAGGCGCACCAATTCGAAACCCAGATCCGCCAGGCCGCCGCTGAGTTGACGGGAGGAGGCTGCGCCTTCCCGGCCACCCTCGGTACTCACATCCCCGGTATGCATGAGCCCCCCGAGGAACGTTCCGGCACAGAGGATCACCCGTGAAGACCCAACGGTTTGACCGTCGCCCAGGGCAACACCCACAACCCGGCGCTGGCCGGCGGCGTCGCTTTCGGTGAACAAGCCGGCAGCGTCTCCCTCGATCACCGTGAGGTTGGGGCAGGCCCTCACCAGATCCACCATCGCTGCCTGATAGAGGTGTTTATCGGCCTGGGCCCGGGGAGCCTGAACAGCGGGGCCTTTGCTGCGGTTCAAAATACGGAACTGAATCCCGGTTTGATCGATGACGCGGCCCATCACGCCGCCCAGGGCATCGATCTCGCGAACGAGATGTCCCTTACCGAGTCCGCCGATGGCTGGATTGCATGGCATCCTGCCGATTTCTGAGACGTCGTGGGTCACCAGGGCTGTCCTGCGGCCCTTCTTGGCAGCAGCGAGCGCGGCCTCGATTCCTGCGTGGCCACCGCCGATAACGATGATGTCATAGTTTTGTATCATGTTATTTAACAATTACTTACCAACGCAGAAACGTGAGAAAACCTCGCCCAACAAACGCTCCGAATACACGCGCCCCGTCACCTCGCCGAGTTGGGCCAAGACGCCAGACAACAAAGACGCCAGAACCTCGACCGCCGTGTGGGCCTCAGCTTGCTCACGCAAGAGCGCGAGATCGGTACGGGCGGCCTCAAGTCGCTCGCGGTGCCGTTGGGACAAAGCCCGCCCTGCGCGAGCCACCTCGTTCATGCGGCCGGCGTCTACGGCGACGGTCATCAGGCGGCGCAACTCATCGAGACCCTCTCCGGTCCGGGCGGAGGTCGCGACATCAAGACCATCGTACAGAGTCATATCTGAGGCGAGATCTGCCCGAGATCCGACACGCAGCACCGCCGCGCAACAGTCCTCGAACACGGTCGGCGCGCCGTCCAGGGGTTGGATCTGGAGCACGAGGTCGGCCCGCGCCGCTTCTCGCCTCGTGAGCGCCACGCCGGCCGACTCCACTCGGTCGCCGTCGTCGCGCAGCCCTGCGGTATCGTGGAGTACGAACGTCACGCCCTCGATGGACAACCGGGACGACACCACATCGCGCGTCGTACCCGCCTCGTGGTCAACCAAAGCCCTCTGCTCTCCTAGCAACGCATTGAAGAGAGAACTTTTTCCGGCGTTCGGCGGGCCCATCAGGACGACCTGCACGCCGTCACGGATAAGACGCCCACCGCGGGCGTCGGCCAACAATGTGTCCATTGACTCAAGGGAGGAGGCGAAGACCTCCATCATCGACGCACTGTCGGGACCGACATCATCTTCGTCGCCGAATTCCAAGGAGCCCTCAAGCTGTGCGTGCAGTTCGAGCAGTGGAGTTTCGACAGCTGCGAGTTCACGACGCAATCCGCCGCGGAGCTGGGCCAGGGCGGCCCGCGCCGACAGGGCGTCGTCTGCATGGATGAGGTCTGCGACGGCTTCGGCCTGGTCGAGACTCAAGCGTCCGTTGAGAAAGGCTCGTCGTGTGAATTCCCCCGGCCCAGCCATGGCGGCCCCCGCCGACAGACAGGCGTCGAGCACCAACCTGGCTGTCTGTTCCCCGCCGTGACATGAGATCTCGACGACGTCTTCGCCCGTATAGCTGCCCGGTGCGATCATTGGTAGTACGACCGCCTGATCCACAGCTTCGCCGCCCTCGGGGTGACGGATCAATCCGACCAGAGCGTAATGGGACACGACTTCGCCGCGCAGCCCATCGTGATCGCACACGTTTCTGGCCACGGCAAGAGCGGCGGGACCGCTCACGCGAACAACGGCGATGCCCCCCTTTCCCGATGGCGTGGCGACGGCGGCGATGGTGACGGCGGCCGACTTCATCGAACATCCTTCCATGAAAACGGGGGCGAGCGCTGAGCGCCGCCCCCGTCCCTGATCACGACCGGGCGACGCTACTCGCCGCTCTGTTCCTCGGGAGCCACCGTTGCACCGGCGGGAATGATCACGACATGACGGTCGGGGCCTTCGCCCACCGTCGTGGTGTCCACGCCCTCGACCTCGGCGACTTCCATGTGCACGATGCGACGCTCACGCGCATTCATCGGATCCAGGTGAAGCGGCTCGCCCGTCTCCTTCACGCGGTTGATGGCGCCCTCGGCCATCTTCGACAACCCGCCGTCGCTGCGTTGACGGTAGTTGTTGATGTCCACGTTGATCTTCACATGTTCGCCGGCGACTCGCGTTGCAATGCGGTCGCAGAGATGCTGGACCGAACTGATCACCGAATTGCGGCGCCCCGCCATGATGTCGGCGCTGTTGGCGTCGGTCACCATGCGGACGTTGCGATACCCGTCTTCGCCCATGCTGACCTGGGCCCGGCTGTAGATGCCGCAACGGAGCAGCAGGTCTTCAGCGGTGCGGGCGATGGTCTCGTCGATGTTCGCACCCTCGACGGCGGGCAGGACCGAGGCCATCTCAAGAGCGGCGAGCGGATCGCCGGTCAAGACGGTGGCCGCCGGACGCTCGGTCGGGCGAGGAGACTCATTCCGTTCTTCATGCATGGGTGCAGTCTCCTTGGTGGCAACGGGCTGATTGATGGGTTCGTCTCGACGTCCGTCGCGGCCGCGGGGTCGCCGTTCGCGCGGTTCACGATGCGATTGGTTGTCGCCGTCGCGATCCCGACGCGGGGCCTGGGCGGCGGCGACTTCGACCTGGCGTTCGTTCCCCGGGCTGGCCTCGCGGGGCTGCTCGTCGCGGGGACGGTCGTCCCTGGGACGCGCGTCGCGACGGGGCCGCTCTTGCCTCTGACGAGGCTCGCGTGTCGGCTGAGCGTCGCCGTCCTGGCGCGCGGAAGCCGGCCGATCATTGCGGCTGCGTGACTCACGGCGGGGCTCTTCTCTACGCGCTCCATCCCGACGGGCTTCATCGCGGCGAGGTTCGTCTCCACGTGATTCATTCCGACGAGGTTCATCTCGGCGAGGTTCATCGCGACGAGGTTCGTCTCGGCGAGGTTCGTTGCGACCACCTCGCCCACGGCCTCTCTGTTCCTGGTCTTGGCGGTTGCGACCCTGACGGTCGCCTCCCGAGGCAGCGGCGTTCCGCTGATCAGGTGCTCCGTCCTCCTCGCCGCCCCGACGACGGCCGCGGCCGCCCCGGCGCCGGCTGCGCTTGCGACCCACAAGGCGTACCTCGACGCAAGCGGCCTTGCGACCGAGAACGCCGAACAGTCCGCTCTTTCCTTCTTCGATCACGGTGATCTCGACTTCTTCCTTGCGGGCGCCGAGATGGAGCAAGGCTTCGCTGACGGCCTCTTCGACCGTACGTCCCTCGCTGCGGATCATGTCGTTGTCTTGGCTCATGCTGTCTGAGGACCTCCTGTTGCGGGCGCTGAGCGGTTGACCTGCCAGGACTGAAGGGCTGTCATGCCCGTGTTGATCGTCCAGTAGATCACCAGGCCCGAAGGCATGTTGTACAAGAAGAAGAGCATCATGATGGGCATGACCTTGTTCATGGCCGCCATCTGTCCTCCAGCCCCACCGGTCTGGGGGGTCATTTTCGTCTGGAGGAATGTGGCGACGGCCATCACCAAGGGGAGCACGTTCAGGTGCGACCCGAGGATCGGTAGCGAGACCGGCAGCGTCGTCAGCATGTCCGGTTGCGACAGATCGTGGATCCAGAGCATCCACGGTGCGTGACGCAGATCTACCATGTTGTAGAGAACCTGGTAGAGCGCCAAGAACACCGGCATCTGGATCAGCATGGGCAGACACCCGGCCATTCCCGCCATCGGGTTGACCCCTTCTTCCTTGTAGATCTTCATCATTTCCTGGTTGTAGCGCTGCGCGTCCTTGCCATGCTTCTTCTTCGCTTCATCGAGGCGCGGCTTCAGGCGGGCCTGCGATTCGGCGGTCTTACGCATGGCTTGGGTGCCTTTGGCCGTCAGCGGCCAGAACACGAGCTTGCTCAACACGGAAATGACCACGATGACCCAACCGTAGTTGGGAATGAAGCGGTGCAGCCAGTTCATCAGGCCGAGCACCAGCTCCGAGATGGGTTGGATCCACTTCCAACCCAGGTTCACGGTGCGCTCCAAGGCGCAGCCGTAACCTTTCAGGCCGTCGAAATCGCTCGGCCCAAAGTAGTAGGACAATCCCGATGTGGCGTCGGAACCGGAGCGCCGCAGGGGCAGCTCAATTTCCCAGGACTGTTGCATGGTCTCGCGGTCGCCGCCGAGGCGGATGCGACCTTCGACCGCGTTGGTGATCGAGTCGGGCACGAAGCCCGCGATCATGAAGTATTTGTTCTGGGCGCCGGCGAAACGCACCGAGCCGCGGTAGGCGCCGAAGGCCTTGCCGTCGTCGCGGTCGAGGTTGGCCTGCTGCTTGAAGTCCAGCTCGTCCCCGACCATGGCGAATGCACGGAATGAGATCGGACGGCGCATGGCCGCCTTGATGGCCATCTCGGTGAGTTCGACACCCTGCGTCCAGGTGAAGCGGGCCGACACCGGCTCGCCGAGCAGGCGGGTCGCAATACCGAGGGCCGTGGCGTCGATCGTCGATACTTCATAGTTCACGTCGAAGTCATAGGCACCGGGTCGGAAGGTGTAGGTCTTGCGAACCATAATGCCGCCATCGGTGGTCGCCGTGAGCGACATCTCCCGCGGGCTGGAGGACCGAGAAAGATCAAGAAGAGACGTCCCTTCCGGCGAGAACACGGCGTTGGTCAGGTCCAACTCGCCGTGCTCGAACACGAGCACATCGCCGCGGGGTGAGGGGTCCAACTCTCCGCGGGCCGGCACCAGTTCCACGTAGCCCTCTTGTTCGATACCCGAGAACTCGAGGCCTTGCCAGCTCGTGATCACGCCGCCGTGCGGATCGATCATCAACTGGAAACGGTCGGTAACGACCTTCAGCGGAGCACCCGCGGTACCAGAAAATGCGAGCGGCGCAAAGGTCGGCTCGGTGGTTGAATCAACGGCGTGGCCATCATAAGAGGGCATCGTTGTGGGGCTGTCATTGATGTCGGCGGGTCTATCCGCCGCCCTTTCCACAGGTGCTTCGACAACCGTCGTTTCTGCGGCCGCGATCTCGTCGGGATCGGGGCCGTACCACTTCATATACAGCTTGGACCAAAGCATGAAGAGGGCGAAGAGAAGGACCATCGCGAGCAGGGTTCGTCGATCCATGACGTCAGTCTCCAGTCGTGGTGGCATCAGCATCCGGGACAGGATCGTACCCACCGGGATGCCAGGGGTGACAGCGCGCGACGCGACGGATCGAGAGCCAAAGGCCCCGGATGAAACCGTGCGTCCGCAAGGCGTCGGCGGCGTAATGAGAACAGGTGGGACGGAACCGGCACGTGGACGGCAACAGCGGCGACAGAAGCCGCTGGTAGATCCGGATCAACACATAGGGTAATCGCCACATGATCCCTTAAGCCGTAATCAACTGTCTGGGGCGTCGCCTTCTCCATCTTTGCTTGGCGCACTCCCACGGAGATCCGGGCCCGTCGCTCGGGGGCCGCACAGACTCTCCAGCATCGCGAGGGATTCTGCCTTCACGGCATGAATGTCGCAATCGAGAATCGCATGCCGCGCGACAGCGACAACCCAAAGGCCTGTCGGCGTGTCCGCGTTCGCGACACCGCTGCTGGACGCACAGCAGGCGGTGATCTCCGAGGAACGACTCGGCTCCTCGAAGATGACCGCCTGCAGCGTGGTTCGCAGGAGTCGCTTGCCTCGATTGCGTTGCACGGCACCGCCCACCTTACGGCTGGCGACCACCGCCCTCGCGTCGTCTTCGGCCGGAAGCAGGTAAAGGACGTGTGTGCGTCCCACGAGCTTGTGGCCTTCATCGTAGACCTTGCGAAAATCCTGACGGCGAGTGAGCGATCTTGGGATCACCGAACACACCCCGGATTCCGAACGTCGCAGGATCAGGCCGACACGCGCTTGCGGCCCTTGGCGCGGCGACGCTTCAAAATAAGGCGTCCGCCCTTGGTCGAGCTCCGCTTACGGAAGCCGTGAGTGCGGGCGCGCTTGATGTTGCTGGGCTGAAAAGTCCTTTTCACGGACCATCCTCCTGTTGGTCTCGCTGGTCCGGATTCATCTGGAACGATCCAGATGCAAAACCGACGCGAAATACATGAAAAAACATCCGGACCCCGGATGAACCGGCCAAGAGTAGTCAAGTCTGATCCTTATGTCAAGATCGATCCCTCTCTCTGTCTTGTTCTCTTTGATTCCGGCCGGAACGATCTCCCCGTGTTGTCCACACAGCCGAACCCGCAGGCGACTGGTTGGTGATTCCACGAATTCATCATCTCAAAACGTCTGCCTTCAGGCAGTTACTGGGAATTTATTGCAGTCGTAACATTTGTGCTTGCAGGCCCATTTTGAGCGTGATAGGTTTCGCGCTACAGGTGTTGAAAACCCGAGAGAGGCAGTTTAAAGTTATCCACAATATCGAGAGTATGTGGATAACTTTTGTTTTATTCATCGTGATGGTTCTCTCAACACATTGCTGTTTTTACTGTTAGAGTGTTTGGTGGCTGGTGGATAAGCCATCTCTCAATGGGGACATACGCGCAATCCTAATCCTGCGCCTTCACAAGGGATCCTGCCGACCCATGGAAATGTCGCCACTTATCAGCTATTGGGACACGATCCTTGAATCCGTGCGGCGTAAGGTCAGTCTCCAGACCTTCGAAACGTGGTTTCTGCCCTTGAAGCCTATTTCATGGGACCAGGACGAGGTTCGGATTTCATGTCCGAATTTCTTCTTCAAGGATTGGTTCGGCGAGCATCATCTCGGGAGTCTCGAAACGGCTCTTTCCGGACACTTCGAGCGGTCTATTCATTGCACGCTCCAGGTCGACGCCGGTCCCGCCGAGGACAATAAGGACGAACTCTTCGACCTTGCCGACGCCATCCGTGAGCCCGGCGGCCTGTCGCAGGCTGATGAATCGACAGCCTCTACATCGCAGACCCAGCCGAACCGAGCCCGCCTCAACCGCGATTATACTTTTGATACCTTCGTCATCGGTGCCGGCTCGAAAATGGCGTATGCCGCAAGCGTGGCGGTAAGTGAGCGCCCTGGACACGGGTACAATCCTCTGTTCCTCCATGGCGGCGTGGGGCTCGGCAAGACGCATCTGATGCACGCCATCGGCAACGCTGTTCTCCGACGCAACCCCCGATTGCACGTGAGCTATGTCACGGCCGAGCAGTTTATGAACGACCTGATCTTCTCGATCCAGAAGAACAAGACCTACGAGTTCAGGCGTCAGTACCGCAACGTCGACGTGCTGCTCGTGGACGATGTGGCGTTCCTGGCCGGCAAAGAGTCGACCCAGGAGGAGTTCTTCCACACGTTCAACGCGCTGTACAACGACAACAAGCAGATCGTGCTGACCTCCGACCGTCCGCCCAAGGAGATCCCCACCCTCGAAGAACGGCTGCGTTCGCGCTTCGAGTGGGGCCTGACCGTGGACATCTCTCCCCCTGATCTCGAGACTCGCATGGCGATTCTCAAGAAGAAGGTGGAGACCAACAGCATCTACATTTCCGACGATGTGATCGAGTTCGTCGCCGAGAACGTGACGAACAACATCAGGAATCTCGAGGGGGCGCTGATCAAGCTCCTGGCGTTCGCAAGCCTCACCGGCAGTGAGATCAACCTGGATATGGCGAAAGAAGTACTCTCCTCCGTCTTCCAGGCCTCATCCGTCAAGGCGGCTTCGATCGCCGATGTTATGAAGGTGGTTTCCGACCACTTTGACGTCACGATTGATCAGCTCAAGTCCAAAAGGCGCACCCAGGACCTAGCCTTGGCTCGCCAGGTGGGCATGTATATCGCCAGAGAGAAGATCGGCGCTCCCTTCGAGAAAATCGGCCGCGTGTTCGGCGGGCGGGACCACACCACCGTCATGCACGCGCACAAGAAGATTCGAGGCATGTGCAGCGCGGAGCCCTTGTTCCGTGGCACCGTCAAGGATCTCATGGAGAGGCTTTGAAATGATTCGTTGTTCATTCACCTGCGTCGCGGATCATGATCAATGGGCGACTTATGCAGCCTCAAACCATCTGCACAACCATGTGGACAATATGAGGATGATCAGTGGATACAGTGCTCGCGCTGTGACGGGCTGTGGAAACTGTGGAACAACTCCTGAGATGTCCCCATCCTCGTCCACATCCGAGATCATCCACAATCCGGCTATTCTTACCGCAAATCAGCGTGATAACATGATTTATCCCCAGTATCCACACCCCCTACTACTAACTCTAACTTTTTATAATCAACTTGAAGAGGTTCAGGAGACTTCCTATCATACTCGTCCCTTCTCGTCGAAGCGAACGACCCATCCGAGCGGAGGCTCACAGTGAAGATCACGATCCCGCAGTCCGATCTCCAGAAGGCCCTGCAGGTGGTCGCGTCGGTCGTCCCTGGCAAGACCACTCTGCCCGTCTTGACCTGCGTGTTGATGGAAGCCGAAGGCGACTCCCTGACCCTGTCGGCGACCAACCTGGATATTTCGGTGACAACCAGGATCGATGGTCTGCAGATCCAGGAGAGCGGCCGAGCCGCAGTGCCGGCGGGTAAGTTTGTTTCATTCGTACGGAGCCTGTCGGCGGGCGAAGTGGTGATGACGGAGAAAAAAGGCAAGTTCGACGTGAAGTCCGGCAAGGCCTCGTTCAGCGAGTCGAGCATGAACGCAGATGAGTTTCCGTCGCTGCCGGTACTTGGTGAAGGCAACGGACTCGAGGTATCTTCGAACGTCCTTGTGCGCATGATCAAGACCACGGCGTATGCGGTGTCCAAGGATGAAACCCGACCAGCGTTGATGGGCTTGCTCTGGGAGATCAAACCCACCTCGTTGGGTATGGTCGCCACGGATGCTCATCGTCTCGCACGCATCGAACGGAAGATCGACTGGGGCGTTACTGAAATCCGCAACCTCATCGCCGACACCCAGGGTCTGTTGCAGTACGTGCGTCTCGCCGAAGGGGAGGAGAAAACAAAACTCCATCTCGGCGACAACCAGCTCAGCTTCCGGATCGGCGCCACGGTGCTCCACACTCGCATCCTTGAAGGCCCATTCCCCGACTACACGGCGGTCATCCCGAAAGCCAACGAG
>CALEMW010000066.1 GCA_937910695.1 uncultured bacterium | reverse complement strand
CCCGCCCCCAGACCCCCTTCGCCCCCCGCGGCTACTTCGCGCCCAAGGCGACGACGCCCCCGGCCATCGACGGCCTCCTCGACGACACCGCCTGGCGCGACGCCCCCTGGAGCGCCGAGTTCGTCGACATCGAAGGCGACCTGCGCCCCGCCCCCACCTGGCCCACCCGCATGAAGATGGCCTGGGACGACACCCACCTCTACGTCGCCGGCCACCTCGTCGAACCCGACCTGTGGGCCACCCTCGTCGACCGCGACGCCGTGATCTACCACGACGACGACTTCGAGGTGTTCCTCGACCCCGACGGCGACAACCACCTCTACTACGAGCTCGAAGTGAACGCCCTGAACACCGTGTGGGACCTGCTTCTGATCAAGCCGTACCGCGACGGCGGCCCGGCCGTGAACGCCTGGGACATCGCCGGCCTGCGCACCGCCGTGCACTGCGACGGCACCCTCAACACCCCGAGCGACACCGACACGGGCTGGACCGTGGAGATCGCCATCCCCTGGTCCGTGCTCCGCGAATGCGCCGGGTCCGCCCGCGTGCCCCCCGCAAACGGCGACCAATGGCGTGTGAACTTCTCCCGCGTCGACTGGGACCTGCGCGTCGTCGACGGCCGCTACGAGAAGCTCGACCGGCCCGAGCACAACTGGGTGTGGTCGCCCCAGGGGCTGATCGCCATGCACTACCCTGAGCGGTGGGGCGTCGTGGAGTTCCGGGAGTCGTCGGTGGGGATCGAGCGCGAGACGTACGAGGCGGAGCGGGAGCTGCATGCGGCGGCGGCGCTCATGCATCTGTACTACGAAGAGCAGGACTATCGGCGGCGCGAAGGGGAATACACGCGGATGACATTGGAGCTGGATCTGCGTTTGGACGAGGAGAAGACCGGGATCGATACGACTTGGTTTTCTTGGCCGCCGCGGTTGGATTCGGATGATGTGGGGTTTCATGGGTGGACGCGGGTGTTCGGGCGGGGGGTGATGCATGTGGATGAGATGGGCAGACTCTGGTGGACAGAAACCCAGTGATCGTCATTCCCATCGGCGCCGCTTTATGACTTGCATTATATTTACATCGTAGGTACACTATAGATATGGCAAATCTCAAGATCGAGTGGGATCCGCCCAAGGCAGCCGCAAACTTCAAGAAACACGGCATTTCCTTTGAGGAGGCCGCTACAGCCTTTTCGGACGAGCACGGCCGCCTGATCCCAGACCCGGATCACTCCGAAGACGAGGATCGATTCATCCTGCTCGGAATGAGCTTGTCGACCCGTCTGCTGGTGGTTTGCCACTGTTACCGTGAACCCTCGTCTGTCATCAGGATCATCTCGGCACGCAAGGCTTCAAAATCAGAACGTGCCCAATACGGAGCCAGGTAGTCATGCGAAAGACCTACGATTTCTCAGAGGGAGCAAAGAACCCCTACGCCAAACGCCTCAAAAAGCAGGTCACGATCCGGCTCGAGGAGGGCACGATCGCCTACTTCAAGGATCTCGCCGAAGAGGTGGGCATTCCATACCAGACGTTGATCAATCTGTACCTCCGAGACTGTGCGGCGACAAGCCGCCGCCTGGCTCTGGAATGGAAACGGGAAAACTGATCACACCCAACCTCCGAGCGGAGGCTCACCCATGATCTACGCCTACCCTGAAGCCCGCCCCATCCTCGCCCGCACCCCCGCGGTCCTCGACACCATGCTGCGCGACCTCCCCTCCCCCTGGATCGAGGCCTCCTCCGGCCCCGGCGACTGGTCCCCCTACGACGTCGTCGGCCATCTGATCGCGGGCGACAAGACCGACTGGATCCCCCGCAGCCGCATCATCCTCGACGGCGGCGTCGAGCCCTTCGCCCCCTTCGACCGCTTCGCCCAGGAACACGACAGCGTCGGCCGCACCCTGCCCGAGCTGCTCGACGAGTTCGCCGCCCTGCGCCGCGCCAACCTCGAGGCCTTCGACGCCTTCGATCTCTCCCCCGCTAACCTGCGCCGCGAGGGCAAGCACCCCGCCTTCGGCACCGTCACCCTCGCCCAGCTGCTGTCCACCTGGGTCGCCCACGATCTCGGCCATATCGCCCAGATCGTCCGCGCCATGGCGGGCCGCTACCGCGAAGACGCCGGTCCGTGGACTGCCTATCTGCCCATTCTCGCGCCGCGCCCGCCAAGCGATCGTTGACCCGGCGTGGGCCGTGGCCCATGCTTCGGTCGACCCCAACGAACCAGCCTCGAGCCCGGCGGTGACCCCTTGCGCGCCCTCGCTATCCTGCCCGTGTTGATCCTGGCCTCCCTGCTCGCCGGCTGCGGCGAAAAAGTCGCCCCCCCCGCCCCGCAGACCATCACCCTGTACGACAACGTGACGGTCCACTTCACCCCCGAAGATCCCGAGCGCTTCGACTCGCCCTTCGCCTCGGCCCGCGACAACGGCCGCGTGATGGCCACCTTCCGCGAGATGCCGGCGGGCTACGGCCCGGTGTCGATCACCGCGGTGCTGCGGGTGCGACCCATCCGCGCCGACATCCGCAACATGGTCGACAGGTGGGACCGCGCCGGACACATCCGTTTGATCAAGCCCGGCATGGCGCCGGTGGAGATCGTGAAGTTCATGACGGCCTACGGCGGCGCCATCGAGCACGAGGTCGACGTGTCGCACCTCGCGCCCCTGCTCACGGGCCACTGCGAGTTCGAGCTGTTCATCGACACCTGGGTCACCCCGGCCTGGACCGTCGACCTCGAACTTGTCGTCGCGCCCCGTCACCAGGCGAACACACCGGCCTGGGTCGAGGGCCTGTGGTTCCCCGAGGAGGGCCTGACCGCCGTCGCTCCCGAAGTGTCGCAGACGATCACCGTGCCCGAGGGCACCCGCCGCACCGCGCTGTACGTGTTGGTCTCCGGCCACTGCACCGACGGCCGCGACGCCGACGAGTTCATCACCAAGGACAACGTCGTGCTCGTCGACGGCGTCGAGGCGCACCGCTGGCGACCCTGGCGCGACGACTGCGGCGAACTGCGCGCCATGAACCCCTACTGCGCCCGCTGGTCCGACGGCTCCTGGAGCAGCGACTACAGCCGCAGCAACTGGTGCCCGAGCGACGTGGTGGAACCCGAGGTCTTCGAGCTCGAACTGACCCCGGGCGAACACACGATCAGCTACCGCATCGAGGACATCCGACCGGAAGACGAAGACGGCAAGGGCTACTGGCGGTTGTCGGGACACCTGGCGGGCTGGCGATGAGCGCCTTCATCCGTCAGGACGGCGGACCCATCCTGACCCGCAACGATCTGCCGGACATTCCCCCGGCCTTCGTCGACGCCACCTCGGTGTTCAACCCAGCAGCCGCGGTGGTCGGTGGTCGCACGTTACTGATGCTGCGCATCCAGTCACGCGGCCGCGAGACCGGCCTGCTGCGCGCCTGGAGCGACGACGGCATCGTCTTCGCCCCCGAGAACGAACTGGTCGCCGTGCGCGGCCTCGAGAAGATCCCCGGCACGCTGCTCCACCTCTACGACCCGCGCCTGACCTGGGTCGAAGGCCGCCTGCTGTGCGTGCTGGCCGCCGATACCGACGCCGGCTGCCGGCTCGTGACCACGACGGTGGACGTGCATGGCGATCTCGACGTCATCGGCGTCTGCGACCAGCCGGACGTCCGCAACGGCGTGCTCTTCCCCGAACGCTTCCGCGGCCACTACCTGCGCCTCGACCGTCCCAACGCCGTGCCCCTGGCCGGCGGGCCCACCACCGGCGACACGATCATGCTCTCGAAGTCGGAAGATCTCGTCGCCTGGCACAGTGTCGGTCCCGTGTTTTCCGGAAGACCCAGCGCCTGGGACGAACTCATCGGTGCCGGCCCGCCCCCGATCAAGACCTACGCAGGCTGGCTGCTCGTCTACCACGGCGTGGCCACGCACTTCGCCGGCTGCAACATCTACCAGGCCGGCGCGGCGCTGCTCGACCTGGTCGACCCGACCCGCTTGATCGCCCGCACCAGACGCAACATCCTCGAGCCGCGGGAATCCTGGGAGCTGGTGGGACAGGTACCCAACGTGGTCTTCCCTTCAGGGATGACCGCCGACCGCCACGACGCCGACGGCTTCGTGCCCGACGACGCGATCCTGCGCCTCTACTACGGCGCCGCCGACACCTGCATCGGCCTGGCCACCACCACCGTGGGCGACCTCGTCCGCGCCTGCCAAGACGACTGACACCGGGAGCGACATGAGCTGGACACCGAAGACCGCCTACATCGTCAGTCACACCCACTGGGACCGCGAGTGGTACCTCACCTACGAGGAATTCCGCGTCAACATGATGCGCGTGGTCGACCGCGTGCTCACGGCCCTGGAAACCGACGAGACCTTCGTCCACTTCCTGCTCGACGGCCAGTCGGTGCTGCTGGAGGACTACCTCGAGGTGCGGCCCGAAGAAGAGGGCCGCATCCGGGCCCTGGTCACGGCCGGACGCCTGTCGGTGGGCCCCTGGTACATCCTGCCCGACGAGTTCATCGTGGGCGCCGAGGCCACCGCCCGCAACCTGCTGCTGGGCCACGCCGCCGCCGCACGTTTCGGCCGCACCCACGCCGCCGGCTACATGCCCGACACCTTCGGCCACCTGGCCCAGATGCCGCAGATCCTCAAGCGCGCCGGCCTCGACTCCTTCATCTTCACCCGCGGCCTGGGCAATGAAGCCGACGAGCTGGGCTGGCGCTGGCGCTGGTGCGCTCCCGACGGCAGCGAGGTGCTGGCCATCAATCAGTGCAAGGGCTACTGCAACGCCGGCGGCTTGGGTTTTCAGGAGATCTGGCACGCCCACACCCGCCGTGAGGTCGACACCGGCCGCGCCGTGGAACAGGTCACAGAACTCTTCGCCGCCATGGCCGAACGCCCCGGTGCCGAGCCGGCCCTGCTCAACAACGGCTGCGACCACTTCCCGCCCCAGCAGGAGTTCTCCACGGTGCTCGCCGCACTGCGCACCGCCTTCCCCGACACAGAGTTCATCCACACCGACCTGCCGACCTTCCTGGCCGCCGCGGGCACCGACCGCGACGCCCTGCCCACCCACGCCGGCGAGCTGCTGGGCGGCCGCGACCATCACATCCTTTCGGGAGTGTGGTCGGCGCGCATGCCCCTGAAGCAGCAGAACGCCCGCTGCCAGGATCTGCTCGGCCGCACCCTGGAACCCCTCGCCTCGTATGCCCACTTCATGCACGGCCAGGCCTACCCCGCCGGCGAGATCCGCGAGGCGTGGAAGCTGCTGCTGAAGAACCACCCCCACGATTCGATCTGCGGCTGCAGCGTCGACGGCGTGCATCGCGACATGGAGACCCGCTTCGCCGGCGTGGCCCGCACCGCCGACCGCCTGCTCGTGAACCACCTCGAGTCGCTCACGCCCTGCTTCGGCCGCCGCGCCGACGACGACCGCTCGACGATGCTCTGCATCGCCAACCCGCTGCCCCGGCCGCGCCGTGAGGTCGTCACGCGCATGGTGGTGCTGCAGCCCTTCACCTGCGACCCCGACGGCCTGCGCCTGTTCGACGAGAACGACCGCGAGGTCCCCTTCGCCGTGCTCGAAACCCAGTACGTAGAACGTTTCTGGGGCATCGACTACCGCGTGGAGCTGAGCGCAGAATCCCAGCACGAGAAGTTCGACGTCTACCGTCGCGACTTCGGGCCGCGGATCCTCAAGGACGGCCCCGGCAATCAGGAATACGACTGCTACTGGACCATCCAGTTCACGGCCAAGCTGCCGGCCTGCGGCCACGCCGTCTACCGCTTGCGCGAAGTCGGACCCTCGGCCTCGAGCGTGCCTCCCGAGGGATCGGTGATCGCCGGCGACGGCGTGCTGGAAAACGCGTTCGTATCGGTCACGCTGCATCCCGACGGTACCTTCGACCTGCGGGACAAGCGGTCCGGCCTCGTCTATCCGCGGCTCAACCGCCTGCAGGACACCGCCGACATCGGCGACGAATACGACTGGTGCGACGCCGAGGTCCCCGGCTCCTTGCATCCCCACATCGAAGACGGCCCGGTGAGGACTCTCGGCAACAGCGGCCTGCAGGCCGGCCTCGAGGCGTCGTTCACCGTCAAGCTGCCCATCCGGCTCACCCCCGACCGCACGCGGCGCGAAGCCGAAACCGTCGGCTGCCCGGCCCGCGTCCGGGTGACCCTGCGCCACGACGACCCCCGCGTCGACGTGCGGACCTGGTTCGACAACCATGCCGAAGATCACCGCCTGCGGGTCGAGTTCCCCACACCCCACCGCAGCGACCGCCTCGTGAGCGACGGCCACTTCATGGTCCACGACCGCCCCTTGGTCCGCACCGGCGGCGACCACTGGGCCCAGCCCGTCCCCGCCACCTGGCCCCAGCAGGACTTCAGCTGCGTGCAGGACGACCGCGGCGGCCTCGCTCTGTTCAGCCTCGGCCTGCCCGAGATCGAAGGGATGCCCGGCGAGCGGGGCGGCGCCGGCATGGCCCTCACGCTCCTGCGCGCCGTCGGCTGGCTTTCCCGTGACGACTTCCCCTCGCGGCGCCGCAGCAACGCCGGCCCCACCCTCGCCACGCCCGACGCCCAATGCCTCGGCGAGCAGGTGTTCGACTACGCCGTGCTGCCCTACGCCGGCGGCTGGACCGACGCCGACATCCCCCATCAGAGCCTCGCTTGGCGGCGTCCGCCGATCAGCCTGCAGGGCGTCGAGGATCAGCACAAAACCGGAGCGTCGCTGGTGACCTGCCCCACGCCCCTGGTCACCCTCACGGCGATCAAGAAGCACGAGCAGCGCGATACGCTGGTGATCCGGGCCGTCAATCTGGCCGGCGCCGCCACCGCCGCCGTGTTCGAGTTCGGACGGCCCCTGGTCGCGGCCTGGCGCACCACCCTGCTCGAGGATCGCCTGGAATCCCTGCCGTCGGGGGATCTGCGGCTCGAGGTGGCCCTCACACCCCACGAAATCGCCACCATCGAGGTCGAATTGAGGGGCTAGTTGCCCGAAACGCCCTGATGCGGTAGGCTGGAAGGAGGGGGGATATTCCGCGATGACGACGCAACCTGTTTGGTCGCAACGACTCTACGACGCCCTGAGCCAGCTCGCCAATGCCGACGAGTCGCGCCGTGATGCCCTGATGGCCGAGGCCTGGCCCCTGCTGCGCACCTCCCTGCTGATCCGCTCCCGGCAGCACGCCTCCCGCTACGGTTCTGTCTCCGCGGAAACCCTCGAAGATTTAGCATCAGAAAAAGCGTTGGATTTGCTCCGGAGGATCGTATCGGGTCGTTGGGACATCTCCGGACACGCTCCCGGAGAACTTGCGTCCTTCCTTTCCACGGCGGCGCACAACGCTCTCGTGGACTCGTTGCGGAGGGAAGGCCGTCTTGTTCACCCGGAAGCAAACCCTGAGGGACCCGGCTGGGATGCGCCGGCCTATCGGAGCCACGCTCCGGTGGCGGCGCACCTCGAGCCGGCCGGCCTGGGGGCCGAACGCGACGAGTACGCACGGGACCTGGCGAACTGCGTCGACGGACTGACCGACGACGCCCGCGTCGTCTGGTTCTTCAGGGTCCTGTTGGAGATGTCGTCGAAGGAGATCGCCGACCATCCCGAAGTGAACAAGACACCGGGAAACGTCGATGTGATCCTTCAGCGGGCCAGGGCCGTCATGACCGAATGCATGACGCGCAAAGGCCACGACCCGACACGGATGCCGCAGGGGACCTTCACAGCGATCTGGGAGCGATACCGGGCCCGATGGCGCCGGGATCGAGACAAGGTGAGCAATGAGTGATCACGTGAGAGTCAGCGGGCGACACCCCGCACCAGACATGCTGCTGGATCTGGCCGCCGACCTGCTGCCGGACGCCGAGCGCCCCCCCGTGCTCGATCACCTGAAGGCCTGCGCCGAATGCGAGGATTCCTTCCGATCGATCGTTTTGAGCATCGAACAGGGTCGCGCGGCCGCGGAAGCCGGAGTGTTCGTCGCCGCGGCAGCCGACCGCGTACCCGTTCCGCTACCGTCGCGTTATCTGCGCTGGACCGCAGCCGCCCCCTTGGCCGCGGCCGCCGTTCTGGCCTTCGCCTTGATCTGGCCCCACGCGTCCCAGCCGAATCTCAATTTCCACACCCTGCCCGTTCCCGACGTGGAACTGCGTCAGCGCGATGCCTCATCCGTCGACGATCCCGTCCTGACATCGGGATTCGAAGCCTATGTTCTGGGCGACTACGCCCGCGCCGCCGATCTCCTCGAAGACGCCGCCCCGGCCTCGGAGCTCCAGCCGGTGCGCGACGTCTACCTGGGCAGCGCCCTGGCCCAGGCGGGTCGCTTGCCCGACGCCCGCAACGTCCTGGAATCGTTGTCCGCCCGAACCTTGCCCGATCCCTGGGGCAGCGAAGCCCGCTGGACCTTGTGCGTGACATACGCCAAACTCGGGGAACAGGCCCGCGCCGATTCGTTGCTGACGGATCTGGCTACGGAATCCGGCGAGGTGGGCGACCGCGCCCGCAACGCGCTGCAGCAGCGCCGACCATGACCGACTGAGCGAGGAGCTCGTCCATGCCCTCCCCCCTCCGGTGGGCCCTTCGAACTGCGACGGCGGCGTTGATCGTCGCCGTCTTCGTCGTCGTGACTCAAGGAACGGCGGCACCGCCCCCCGACCACGACGCCCGGCAGCGCGTCGACGAACTCCGACTGGCCGGCGACCTGCAGGGCGCCCTCGCAACCGCACGTGGCTGGCGCGAAGCCGTCGAGACCGATCCCACCACCCGCCCCTGGCAGCTCGTCGACGCCCGCCGCGCCGTCATCCATCTCGACTGGCTGATCCTGCATCCCGACTCGGTGCAGACGGCGCTCTCCGCCGCCGACATCCTGACGCCGCAGCTTCTCGGCCTCTATGCCCAAGGGGAATTCGACAGCGCCGCCGATCTCGCTGAACGGCAGCTCGCCGTCAGACGAGCGTATCTGCCCCCCGATCACGAAGACATCGCCGAGAGCCTGCGGCGCCTGGGAGTTCTGAATCTGCAACGCGGCCGCTACGGAGAGGCGGGCGGCCTTATCCGCGAAGCCTTGACGATCCTCAGCAACACCCTGGGCAACGACCATCCCCGCGTGGCCAAGGCCCTGGCCACCCTCGCCACGGTCGAACGTCTGCGCGGCGATTTCGGGGCTGCGGAACCCTTGTACCGTCAGGCTCTCGCCATGCGACGCCGCATCCTCGAGCCCGAGTCCATGGACATCGTCTCGAGCCTGCACAACCTGGCCATCTTCCTGAGCGTCAAGGGCGACTACGCCGAAGCCGAATCGCTGTTCGAGGAAGTGCTCGAACATCAGCGCAGGCAGCTCGGTGTCGATCATCCCGACGTGGGCCTCACCCTGCACAACCTCGGCAACACGAGGCTCGAAGCCGGTCGTCCGGCCGACGCCGTTCCCGTCATGCGAGAAGCCCTGGCCCACCTCCGTCACACTTATGGTGATCAGGGCCAGTACGTAGCCGGCGCCCTCCATTCCCTGGGTACAGCCCAGCGCGAACTGGGCCGCGTGGCCGCCGCCGACACGCTGCTGCGCGACGCCGAGCACCTGTACCGCGACGCCCTCGGCAACGATCATCCCCACGTGGCCGAAGTCATCGCCGACCGCGGCCTCGCCCGCTGGCTGGCCGGCGATCTCCAGGAGGCCGAATCGCTGCTTTCAACCGCCTGTGAAGTTCACGAACGCGCTCGTTTGAACGTGGGTCTCGGCTATGAGCGCAGCGACTTCCAGGTCACTCCCTACGGCGCCCTCGCCGCCGCCCAACTCCTGCAGGGCCGCGACAAACGCGCCTGGACAGCGACGGAACGGGCTCTGGGACGCACGCTCGCCGACCTGCTGTCCACCGCCGACAAAGTCGACTCATCCCGCGCCGCCCAGCCTCTGCCCATCGGCGATATCCAAAGGGCCCTGGACCCGCACACGGCGATCATCGGCTGGCTCGACATCGAACTGCGTTCGACCGCCGCCGCCTGGGTCTATGTGGTCCGTCACGAAGGGCCGGTGCACTGGGCACGCATTCCCGAAGGCGCTGTCGTCCGCGCCCGACGCGACGCCGCTGAATTCCGCGACGCCCTCGACCATGCAGGTTCCTGGCCCTTCCGCGTGCACGACACCGGGCGCATCGACGAAGCGGCCCGCCGCATCCACGAAGCATGGATCGCACCCCTCGCCGCCGAACTGGCCGGCGTCGACCGGCTGGTCGTCCTGCCTTCGGGATCGATGCTCGGCGTGCCGGTCGAAGCCCTCCGCGACCGCAACGGCGAGCTGCTCGACAGCCGTTTCGCCATATCGTACTCGCCGTCGGCCTCGCTGTACGCACGCTACGCCGCCACTTCGCCCCCCAGTCGTTCCGGCCCGGGGCGCGCACTGCTGGTGGGCGATCCCCAGGTCGACGACAACCGCCTGGCGAGCCTGCCCGGCGCCCGCGACGAGGTGCGCGAGCTGGCAGCCATTTTCCCCGACGCCGCCATCCTGCTGGGAGCCGAGGCATCGGAGACCGCACTGTCGAACCTGAATGCCAAAGGCGAACTGACACACACTCGCTGGATCCACCTTGCGACCCACGCCCTCGCCGACGCCCAGAACCCAGACCGCTCCGCCCTGGTCCTGGCCGCAGGCGGCGGACAGGACGGCCTGCTGACCGCCGCCGAAATCGTGCGCGACTGGCGCATCACCGCCGACCTGGTCACCCTCAGCGGCTGCAGCACCGCCCTGGGCCGGCCGTCGAAAGGCGAAGGGTACATCGGTCTGGCCCACGCGTTTCTGCGCGCCGGCGCCCGGAACCTGCTGGTGAGTCTGTGGACGGTGGAGGACGAAGCGACGCGGCGCCTCATGGGCCGCTTCTACGACACGCTGCTGCACGAGGACGTGACGCCGGCCGAGGCTTTGCGCCGCTCCCGGCTCTGGCTGCGCGAGTGGACGGACGAGGACGGCGGACAGCCGTTCCGCCATCCGGCCTACTGGTCGGGGTTCGTGCTGATCGGCGCTGCGGGCGATCGTCAATAGCGGGGTGTGGCCCCGGTCACGGCGTCGAGGACATCCACGCCCGGCCGCCAGCCCAACGTGAAATCCGCCGTCACAGGATGATGATCGCTCGGCCAGCGGCCGCGGCGTTCGGCGCGGACGATGGCCGCCGCCTCCACCTCCCAGTCCCCCGTACAGAGGATCCAGTCGATGCGTCCGGTGTCGGGCAGGCCGTCGAAGCCGTGGAAGGTGCCGTCGCCTAGGGGGCCGGCCTCGCCGCCGGCTTCGAGCCACGTGTCGCGCCACACACCATCGCCGGCCAGCACGTCCCAGGGCTCGGAAGCGCCGGGTCCGCCGCCGGCGTTGAAGTCGCCGGCCAGCAGGATCGGCAGCCCGTCGGCGATCTCCTCGAGGCCGCTCCTGATCAGCCGCGCTCCTTCTCGGCGGGCCTGCGGCCCGAGATGATCGAGGTGCGTGCTGGCGAAGACGAACGTGTCGGGTTCGCAGAAGCGATCGGCAAGTTGCACCCAGGTGACGATGCGGGGACAGGCGGCGTCCCAACCCTTGCGACCCGGCTGCTCGGGGGTCTCGCTGAGCCAGAAGGTGCCCTGGTCGAGGAGTTCGAAGCGGGACCAGCGGTACATGATCGCGCACATCTCTCCGCCTTGTTCGCCGTCGTCTCGCCCAACCCCCACCAGGGCGAAGTCGCGGAACGCCTCATCCAGTTCGTCGGCCTGGAAGGCAAGGCATTCCTGCAGACCGATCAGATCCGGAGCGGCGTCGCGGATGGTCAACCGCACCAGGAAGCGTCGGTTCTCCCAGACGTCGTCTCCGTCTTCCGCCGTTCCGTACCGAATATTGAAACTCATCACGCGGGTGCGGCCGGGTTCGAGAGGGGCCGCCGCCGAAAGGGCGGCGATGGCGGCCAGGGCGAGGGCGAGAAGAACTGTCGTACGGCGCGGCATGCGGATCTGCTTTCGGTTGAAGGCGTCCCGACGATAGCACGTCCCTGGCAACGCCTCCAGTCGGCGAACTCTCCCTCCGACCTGATCCGATCGGGTGGACACCGTCTTGCCCCGGGATTACTCTGATGTCCATGAACACAGCAACATCCGACCGACGCATCGCATCTTCATTCCGTCCCTGGTTGTCGGCCGCCCTTCTGGTCGGCCTGGTTTGCTCCGTCGTGCCGGCGGCGGCCCAGACGGTCTACAACATCCACCTGCATACCGACAGCACACCCGACTGGGTCGACCGCGAGTCCTTCCTCGCTTCGACCATGCCGGTCTGGAACGATCCCCAGGACCAGGGCATCGCCCTGTGGCGCTGGCTCGCGCGCAACCATCGGCAGACCCATGCCACCCGCGAAGACGGCCGCTACCTCTGGGACCCGTTCCACTTCTACAGCAGCTACACCAACACCTACTGCGGCTTCATGGCGGCGTTCATGACCACGATGGTCGACGGGATGGGCGGCGATTGGCGGCACCGTTACGTGGAGCTGGGCGACCACACCGTCATGGAGATGAGCTGGGACGCCGGCGACACCTGGCACATGTTCGACACCTCGATGGTGGTCTACGCCCTGAATCACGACGGCGTGGTGGCGTCGGCCGACGAGCTGGGCTCGAGCGCCCAGTGCCAGGTCTCCCGCGACCTGGGCGATCCCGGCGACACACCCGGCCACTACTATCTCTACCATACCGCCCAGCCGTGCATGACCAACCCGCCCGACCCGGCCCACGCAGGCGAGCTGACTCATCCCAGCGGCTACCGCACTGCCTGCGACAACCCCATCGTCTACACCCGCACTCTGCGCAACGGCGCCGACTCCTACATCTCCGGCACTTACCCGGAAGAGGAACGGACCCATGTGCGCTACGGCTGGAGCTACCGTCTGCATCTGCGTCCCGATCAGACCTACACCCGGTATTGGACGCGCCTCGGCGACACCTCCGACTACTACCGATCGACCTCCGGCGGCGAGGACCCCGACGCCACGTCCATCGCGGCCGGCTTCCACGGCAACGGCCTGTGGACCTTCACCCCCGACCTGGACACTCCCGCCTACAGGGCCGCGATCTTCGACGAGTCGGGCATCGCCCACCGCGACGAAACCGGCGGCGGCGGGCCGCGGCTCCAGGTCGGCGGCGGCGCGGGAGGCGCGACGGTGTGCTGGAAGGTCGATGCAGCCAATGTCGCCACCTCGGCGACCGTACACCTGACGGGGAACTGCCCGGCCGGCGACGCGGTCCTGCTTTATGTCTCACGCGACGCCGGCATCACTTGGACGCCGTTGTGGTCGGCGCCCGACGGCGGCTTCGATCTCGATTTCGATCTGGGTTCCGCGCTGGTCGGCGGAGCCCACGAGTTTCTCGTCCGGATCGAGTTCGCCGACGACGGCGACGACCAGCGCTGCGGCCTCAACGGCGTGACCATCGAGACGATCACCCAGCTCAACGCCTTCACCCTGCCTCGGTTTACGACCGGCCGCAATGTGGCGCGGTTCGCCCTGGGCGAGCAACAGGAATCGCTGACACTCTGGCCCCCGCTGCACGGCGGCCAGTACGACGACAGCGCCGCCGACTGGGACAACATCCATGCCCTGGCCTCGTCCGACGCCACATACAAGGCCGTGATCATGCCGGCCGCGGCCGGCGAGGGGCGGGTGACCTGGCGCATCCAAGCACCCACCGACATCGTCGGCGTGAGGTACGGAGGCAGCTTCCTGGCCCGCACCGGCGGCGCCCAGGAATGGGTAAAGCTGCAGCACTCGTACCAGGACGGCGGGTTCATCACCGACACGGTGTACGACGCCTCCTCGGCGTCGACCTGGGACGACCGCATCTACGCCGACCTCGTTCCCGGCGCCGGCGTCCGCGACATCCGGATGCGCTACGTCATGTCCAGCGCTGTGGGCTCGGACTACGTCAGCACCGGCGTCAACGACGCACTGATGACCGTGCACCACGCGCCCCGCGCCCCCGGATTCGCGCCGGTGGTCGTAACCTGGTGCTGGACCGAACACCGCAACGACGGCGACGTGACCCGCGAGCACACCCGCATCGTCACCTCCGCCGACGACGCCTGGGCGATCAACGTGGGCGGGTACCGCGAACCCACCATGGAGTGGGTCCGCCTGCGCCTGGCCGACGGCGGCGAGACCACCGGCTACTCCGACGGCGTCGACGTGGGCACCGGCGCCGGCCGCGACCTCGTGCGCACGACCTTCGCCTGGAACGACGACGTCGCCCGCGGCCGGCCCTACACCGTCAGCCGACCGGCGTCGCTCGTCAACGGGGACGGCGGCGGCGGCGAACTCACCGACGGCGTGATCGCACCGCCCACCACCTGGGTCGGCGCCACCGTCATGCAGGGCCAGACGGCGCTGTGGGAAGGCGACGATCCGTTGAGTGTCGCCCTCGACCTGGGAGCCGTCCGCACGGTGGCCGCCGTACGCGTGACCACGCACCAGCCCCTGGCCGACTACGCCCACGCCGGCACCATCACCGTGTCGGGCTCCACGGACAACGCGGCGTTCACAGGCCTTGGCGTGATCCAGCACGACGACGTGTGGTCGCCCATGGGCGATCATCAGAACTGGGGCTTCGAGCAGTCGCCGGAATTCGCGGGGCTGCCGGCGGATGGTCGGTTGACCTACGGGTTCTGGCTGATCCTCGACGCGCCGGTTGACGTCAGGTGGCTGAAGCTGGATTTCCTGCCCCTGGCCGGCTACGGGCTGAGCATCTCGGAGATCCAGGCGTTTTCGCAGGTTACCGTGGAGGATTGGCCAGATCGGGACGTAGTTGTGCCGGACGTGTCGGCTGCCGCAGAACCCCGACCGCAGGAGATTCCTACGCCACGACTCTCGCTGTCGATATGGCCGAATCCGAGCAACCCTCAGTGTACGGTCACATACAGTCTACCGAGACCAGGATTCGCCATGGTCAACATGGTCGATCTCAGGGGAAGGATCATACGTACGTTGGCGGCGGGCTGGCTCGCCTCAGGAGCCCATCAGGCGATCTGGGACGGACGTGACGACAATGGGAGGGCAGTCTCCTCGGGAGCGTACCTGAGTCGGGTGATCTTCGAAGACTCAGCCATGACGGCGCGGGTTACTCTCGTGCGTTAGAAAGCTCGTGCCGACGTAAAGCGACAAGGCCCCTCCGCTGAGGGGCCTTGTCGCTTCCGGTCGATGCTGGATCAAGCTTTGTGCAACTTCTTCCCCGCCATCCCCTTCATCGTCCCCTGGAAGTTCTCCGCATACCGGTTCGCAATCCGGTAATACGTCGGCAGCGCCACCAGAGTCAGCAGCGTGCTCGAGGTGAGCCCGCCGATGATCGCTCGCGCCATGGGGTAGTATTCCGCGTCGCCCACGTGGGCGCCGTGGAAGATGGCCAGGGGCGACAGACCCAGGATCGTCGTGCCGGCGGTCATCAGGATCGGACGCAGGCGCTCGCCGCAGGCGCGGATCAGGGCCTCGTCCATGGGCATGCCCAGCCGCCGGTGATGGTTCACGTGGTCCACCAGCACGATGCCGTTGTTCACGACGATGCCGATGAGGATCACCATACCGATCATCGCCATCATATTGAAGGGCGAGCCGGTCAGCACCATGATCCAGAACACGCCCACCAGCCCGAAGGGCACGCAGAACATCACGATCAGCGGGTGCAGCAGCGACTCGAAGAGGCTCGCCATGACGAAGAACACGCAGGCCAGGGCCAGCAGCATGTTGATGCCCAGTTCGGACTGCTGTTGCTGCTGCCGCTGGATCTGGGTGCCGAAGCTCCAGCCGTAGCCCAGGGGCATCTCGACCTGGTCCATGAGCACGCGGATGCCCGTCAGCGCGTCGTCGAGCTTCTCGCCGTCGTAGGTGCCGCGGATCGTCACGCCGGACTTGCGGTTCTCGCGGAAGATGCGCCGCGGGCTGTCGGTGATGCGGAAGTCGGCCACCTGCTGCAGCTGCACGGGGCGGCCCTCGGCCGAACCCACCGTGAGGATGGCCAGGTTCTCGATGGACTCGCGGTCGGCGGGGTCGAGCGAAACGACCATGTCCACTTCCTTCTCGCCCGTATTGAGGCGGGGAAGCTGCACGCCGCGGTAGGTCAGTCCCATGATCTGGGAGATGGTCGAGGCGCTGATGCCGAAGCGGCCGGCGGCGTCGTTGTCGACGTGGATCTGGATCTCCTTGTTGCCGTCCTCGTTGCCGCTGCGCAGGTCGCTGACGCCCTCGATGCTCGCGAGCAGGGGCTTGACGTCCTCGACGATCTCGTACAACAGCTCGGTGTCTTCGCCCTGGACGGTCACCGCGAAGGTCTTGGCACCCGAGCCTTCGCCCTCGTCGTCGCCGAAGCGGTAGCGCACGCCGGCCTGCACCGGCAGGTTGGCCCGCACGGTGTCGCGCACGGCCTTGTAGAAGGCCTCCGAGACGACGCCGCTCTCGAAGAACAGCGACACGCCGGCGGCGCCGGCCGTGTAGTAGCAGTAGATGTCGCGCACCGACAGATCCTCGCGGCGGGTCTCGAGGTACTCGGTCGCCACGACGACGGCTTCCTCGGCCCGCCACTTGTCGACGTTGTCGCTGAAGTCGAGGCCGATATACAGGCTCTCGCGGCGCATGCCGCCTTCCATGGCCTCCATGGTGAAGCCGCCGGACTTGACCATCAGGAAAATGGACAGACCGACCACCAGCGGAAAGATGACCAGACCTGAAACCAGCGGGTGCTTCAGCGAAGTCCAGTTCAGCATCTTCAGATAGCGTTTGCGCACCTTCTCGAGCCAGCCGTTCTCAAGCTGGGAATTGTCGCCGCGCGTCAAGCGCACCGACAACACCGGAATCACCGTCAGGCTCACCAGCAGCGAGAGGATCAGCGTCACGCTGATGGTCACGCCCACCTCGCCCAGCCACACAGCCATCTCGTCGCCACGGCTGATGATGATCGGCGCGAAGACGATGACCGTCGTGAGCGTCGAGGCGATGATGGCCCGACCCACCTCGCGGGTGCCGCGCACCGCCGCCGACACTGGACTGTAACCTTCACGTTGTTTTCGGTGGATCGACTCGAGCACGACCACGGCATTGTCCACAAGCATGCCTACGCCGAGCATCAGCCCCATCATCGACAGCACGTTGAGGCTGCCGCCGCTGAGGTACATGAAGATCGTCGTGCCGAGGATCGACAGAGGGATGGCGATGGAAATCACCAGGGTCATGCCCACGCGTCGCAGGAAGAGGTAGAGGATCAGGATGGCCAGGATCGAACCGAAGAAGCCGCCCTGCAAAAGGCTGCGCAGCGAGTCGGTAATCTGGTCGGCCTGGTTGAAAAAGGGAATGGACTCGATGCCCGACAGCACTGGATCGGCGTTGATTTCGGCCAGCTCGGCATCGATGGCTTCGCACACGTCGACGGTGTTGTACCCGGACGCCTTTTGGATCCAGAACGCAATGGCCGGTTCGCCGTTCAGGTAGCGGCCGTAGGACAGGCCGGGGGCCCCGTAAACGACTTCGGCCACATCCTTCAGGCGCAGGCTGCGCTCGTTGATGGGCAGCTCGCGCAACTCGTCCACGCCGTGGATGCCGCTGACGGTGCGCACGCCGTAGCGCATGCCCTGGTCGGTCACCTCGCCGACGGTCAACTCCACGTTGGCCGCTTCCAGCTCCTGGAACAGGCGCCCCACATCGACGTTGTGCTCGAGGATCTTGTCGAAGTCCAGGAACACCGACACCTGAGTGGGCAGAACGCCGTCGATGCCCACCTGGCCCACACCGGGAATGCGCTGCAGACGGGAGATCACGCGCTGGTCGAGCAGGTCCCAGCTCTCGGAGAGATCGCGGCCCTTGGCGGCGATGCGCCCTTCCATGATGGGAATGTCGCTGGTGTTGAAGGTGAGCAGGAAGATCTGCCTCACGTCGGCCGGAAGGTCGCCGCGGATCTGATCGATCTTCTCCTTCACCTCAAGGCGCAGCAGGTTGACGTCGCGGCCCCAGTCGAAGACCACGCCGACGAACGCCTGATCGGCGTCGCTGTAGCTGCTCACTTCGCGCACGCCGCCCAGGGTGGCGAGGATCTCCTCGATGGGCGCCACGATCTCGCGCTCCACCTGGCTGGGAATGCCGTTGGCGTAGGGCACCTGGACGCCGATGAAGGGCATCTCGACACGGGGCAGGAAGTCCAGGGGCAGCTTCCAGATCGAAACCACGCCCAGCAGGACGATGGACGTCAGGACCATCATCAACGTCACGGGTCGACGGAGGGACATGCGGGTCAGCCACATCTCAGGACCCCTCTCCCGCCCGCACGCCGCCGGGGGTGATCAGGGTGTAGACGACGGGCACGACCACCAGTGTCAACAAGGTCGACAGAATCAGGCCGCTGATGACCGTCACCGCCAGAGGCGTCCGCAGCTCGGCGCCTTCTCCCAGGCCCAGGGCCATGGGCAGCAGTCCCAGCACCGTGGTCGTGGTGGTCATCACGATGGGCCGCAGGCGCTCGGCGCCGGCGAGCCGCACCGCCGCAAAAAGATCCTTCTCGTTGCGGCGCAGCTGATTGATGCGGTCCACAAGTACGATGCCGTTGTTCACGACGATGCCCGCGAGCATGATGGCGCCGATCACGGCGATCACGCTGATGGGCGTCCCGGTCGCGCCGAGACCGAACACCACGCCTACGAGGGCCAACGGCACCGTGAACATGATGATGAAGGGATAGAGGAACGACTCGAACTGAGCCGCCATCACCAAGTAGACCAGGAAGATGGCCAGCAGGATGGCCAACTGCAGCGAGCGGTACGAGGTAGCCATCTCCTCGTTCTGGCCGCCGAGCTCCCAGGTTGTGTTCGAAGGCAGAGTCAGTCCGCGCAGCTGTGCCTCGATGTCCGGCGTCACGCTGCCGAGATCGCGTCCGGCCAGGTTGGCCGTCACCACGGCCACACGGCGGCGGCCGAGACGGTGGATCTCCGAAGGGCCGCGCGAGATCGACATGGTCGCCACGGCGCTCAAGGGGATCGGCACGCCCTCGCGCTCGGACACGATGAGTTCGCGGATCGCCTGCAGAGTGCTGCGCTGCTCGTCGAGGTTCATCACTCGGATGTCGATGTGACGTTCGCGGTCGCGGATGCGGCTGGCGACCGTACCGCGCACCTTGCCGCGCACGACCTCCGAAACCTGGGCCAGGCTCAGACCCCAGTGGTTCAGCTTGTCGCGGTCGAAGCTGACCCGCACTTCGGGCGACCCGGGCACCATGGACAGACGCACGTCGCGCAGTCCATCCACCTGTTCGAGACCGGCCCCCACGGCGTCCGCAGCTGCTTGCAGGTCTTCGAGGTTGTAGCCGTAAACGTCCACTTCGACCGGCGCGTTGAACGAAAACAACGACTGGCGCCGGATCTTCATGCCCACATCGGGATGATCGGCCAACACGCGGCGGATCGATTCCAGCACCAGTTCTTCGTGCTCCTTGTCGGCATACTGAAGCTTCACGTGCAGCTCGGCCCGGTTCTCCTTGCGCCGCTGTGCCGTGGTGCCGCCATCGCGGCTCACGCCCACGTCGGCGGCCAACAGCACGATGCCTTCGACGTCGGCGAGTTCGGTTTCGATGTCGCGCACCGTACGGTCGGTGCGGCTCAGGGGCGTGCCTTCGGGCAGCTCCAGGGCCAGAGTGAATTCGCCCTGGGCCATGGGCGGAATGAGTTCGGAGCCGAGTCGGGGATACACGACCGCGGCGCCCGCCGCCAAAACCAGCACGAGGAAGACGACCAGGGGACGGTGCCGCAACGACGACGCCAGCAGGGAGGCGTAAAACGCTTCGGTGCGGGGCCAGAGCACCTCGAACAGCGCTGTCAGCGGAGTCATCACGACGATCAGGATCCGACGCAGGACGCGTCCGAGCAGCATGGCCGTCCAGGCGATGAACGACGGCAGAGCCATCACCAAGGTGAGGGCGGCGATCTGCAGCCAGCGGACGGGTCGGCGGCGGGAATCCGCGAGCTTGCGCCAGCCCATGAGGCTGCGGGGCGCATTCGTCTCGCCCGCTCCCTGAACTTCCTTGCGCCGTCCGAAGGCCACGGCCATGGGTGTGAAGGTCAGCGCTACGATCAAGGAAATGAATAGGGAGAAGGTCACAGTCAGGGCCTGGTCCCGGAAAATCTGGCCGGCGACGCCCACCACCACGAACACGATGGGCACGAACACAGCCACCGTCGTGAGAGTCGAAGCCGTTACCGCGCCGCTTACCTCGCCGGCGCCCAGCACCACGGCATGCTCGTGGTCTGCGTCGCCTTCCTTCTCCCGCCGGCGGTGAATCGCCTCAAGCACGACGATGGAGTTGTCCACCAGCATGCCCACGCCCAGGGCCAAGCCGCCCAGGGACATCACGTTCAGCGATACGTCGCGGCTGTACATCAGAATGAAGGTGGCGATGATCGAAATGGGGATCGAAACACCGATGATCAACGTGCTGCGCAGATCGCGCAGGAACACGAACAGGACCAGCACTGCCAGCAGACCGCCCAGCAGGGCGTTGTTGCGCACCTCGTCGACGGCCTTGGCGATGAACACGGACTGGTCGAACAGAACCTCCATCTCCACGTTCTCGGGCAGTCGTCCACCCATGGACCCGATGTGGGCCTTCACGCGATCAGCAAGGTCCACGATGTTGGCGTCGCCCTCTTTGTAGACGGCGATCTCAACGCTTTCGCGCCCGTCCACGTGGGTGATGGTCGAACGTTCGCGATGGGTGCGCGTGATCGTGGCGATGTCGCGCAGCTTGATGGGCCGTCCCGCCACCACCTGCACGGTCACCTCGCCGATATCCTCGAGGTTCTCGAACCGGCTCAGTGTACGCACGATGTACTCGGCGTTGCGGTCGCGCAGACGACCGCCCGAAGCGTTGACGTTCTCCTGCCCCAGCACCTCGTTGACCCGCGTGATGGAAATGCCCAGAGCCGACAGCTTGGCTTCGTCCACTTCGACCCGGATTTCCTCCTCGAGACCGCCGGCCACCTTGGCCGCCGCCACGCCCTCCAGGGATTCGATGTCGCGCTTGAGCACGTCTTCGGCGATGTGGCGCAGTTGGACGTCCGGCACGTCTCCCCACAAGCCGATGCGCAAGACGGGATCGAGGGCCGGGTCGTACTTCAACAGCACCGGCTGGCGCACTTCCTGGGGCAGCTGCAGCAGGTCGATCTTCTCACGCACGTCCAGGGAAGCGAAATCCATGTCCGTGTTCCAGCCGAACTCCAGGGTGATCTGCGAGAGACCCGCCTGACTGATCGAATGCACACGGCGCAGGCCGGGCACCACGCCCACAGCTTCTTCGAGGGGCCGGGTAACGAGGTTTTCCACGTCGACCGGCGCAGTGTTCAGATACTCGGTCTGAACCGTGACGCTGGGATAGCGGATCTCGGGCAACAGCCTCATATCCAGGCGGCCGAGGGCCACCAGGCCGAACACGACGGCGGCCACGGTCGCCATCCACACGGTCACGGGATGGGTCACTGCGAAACGGATAACTTTCACGGGAGCGGCTCCTGGTCCGGGTCCTGGGAAGAGCGACGGTTATTCGGCGCGGGCGAGAACGCTCTCGGCCTCGGCCTTGGCGACGGAATCCTCCTGGAACAACGCGTCCCAGCCCACTTCGGCGCCGTTGATGGGCTCGATGCGGGTGCCGTCGCGCAGGCCGCCTTGTCCGACCTCGACCACGAACCAGCCTTCCTCGACGCCGTCGAGGATCTCGACGAAGTCTTCATCGTAGAGTCCGGTGCGGATTTCGACCTTGCGGACAGAATCGGCTTCGGCGACGAACAGGCTGCGCAGGCCGCCCTCCTCGACCAGGGCCAGCTTGGGCACGGCGAGGGCGTCGGTGTGGGAATCGGTGGTGATGCGGACCTTCACGAAGCCGCCGACGCGGGCCAGGGCGTCGCCGTCGTCGAGTCGCAGGGTCACGCGCACGGTGCTGGTCACGGGGTCCACCACCGGCGAAACACGTTCGACCTTCGCCTCCAGGCTCACACCCAGGGCGTCCGGGGTCACCAGAACACGTTGGCCGGCGCTGACCTTGCTCGCCACGTTTTCGGGCAGATACACGCGCACACGCAGGGGCGAGAAGTCGGCCAGGGTAAACAACGCCTCCGATACGTTGACCAGCTGCCCGGCTACGATCTTGCGCTCGGTCACCTGACCGGCGAACGGTGCGCGGAGCGTCGTCTCTTCAAAGGTGATGCGGGCCAGGTCGCGCTCCGCTTCTGCCAGATCATGAGCGGAGCGGGCCACATCGAACTCCTGCTCGCTGATGAGGTTTTCCTCCAGCATGGCCTGGTTGCGCTCCAGCAAACGCTTCTGGTCTTCCAGCTTCAAGTCGGCCTGACGCAGCTGCACGCGTTCGCGTCCGTTCTCGAGCTCGGCGAGGATCTGGCCGGAGGAGACCCAATCTCCCTCCTCGACGTTCACACTGCTTACGCGTCCCTGCATCTTGGTGACGAGATCGACCAGACGGTCCGCTTCGACCACGGAAGCGGCCTTGTAGTAGGCGTCGATGCCGCGACGCTCGGCGCGGGCCAGCTGAACAGGGACGGAGACGTCCTTGGGATCCTTCTCGTCTTCGTCCTTCTTATCCCCGTCGACGGCCGTAGAGTCGGCGCCTGCCGCGACAACGTCGCCGCTTGTCGAGCCGCCCAGAGGCAGCTTATCCATCTTCCAGAGAACGCCGGCGCCGATCACGGCGACGAGAACGACGATCAGGGCGGTCCAACCGAATGTCTTTTTGCTCAGGCTCATCACGACGACCTTCCAAGTCAGCGGGTTTTGTTCCGGGGTCACGGAGTGCCAAGACGCAGGGCCGGACGGAAAGGTTGCATGGCCGGAAGAAGAGGTGCAGAGGCCGGGCGGGTCAGGAGATCAGGCGGGCGTCACGGACGGCGATCAGGAAACGCCTCCGTACCGATGCATGGTGGACCATCCGTTCGGGATAATCCAGCCGCAACCGTGGTTCGTCGGGAACGGTCCAGGGCGCGTGGATGTCCTTGGCGTTCAACGAGTCCAGTTCAGGCAGCCAGCTCCGGAGGTAAGCCCCGTCGGGGTCGAAACGGCGCGATTGGGTTTCGGGATTGAACATGCGCGGAAAGGCCACAGCGTCGGTGCCCGTGCCCGACACCCACTGCCAGCCGCCGTTGTTGCAGGCGAAGTCGGCGTCCACAAGGTGTTCCATGAAAAACCGCTCCCCGCGCCGCCAGTCGATCAACAGATCCTTGCACAGGAACATGGCCACGATCATACGCAGTCTGTTGTGCATCCAGCCCTCGGCCGCGAGCTGACGCATGGCGGCATCCACCACCGGATAGCCTGTCTCACCGCGGCACCAGCGCTCGAAACCATCTTCGTCATCCCGCCATGGCAGAGCGTCGCCGGCCTGCCGGAACGCCTCCCCCCTTCCGACCTGGGGGTATCCGACCAGGACATGAGCAAGGAATTCCCGCCAGACAATCTGTTCGAGCCAGGCGCGGGCACCTTCACGGTACGGCGTGATGCGTTCGGTGAGGGGATGAATCGCAGCCACGCAGCGTGCCGGCGCAATCGAACCACAGGCGAGATAGGGCGACAGGGTGCTGGTGCCTTCGCGGTCGTGGCGGGAACGATCAGCGTCGTATCCGCTGACCTTCTTGTCTACGAACTGGGCCAGACGGCGTCCGGCCTCGAGCTCCCCGGCCGGCCACCGTGCGGCGCACATCGGTTTCTCGAAGCCCGGCAAGGTTTCGGGAACGGGTTCGGACTGCACGCCGTGAGCCAAGCGGGGGCGCCGTGGATCACCTTGGGGCATCGGCCAGCCGTGAGCGTCGAGCCAGGTCGTCCAGGCGCGGTAGAAGGGCGTGAAAACCGTATAGGGTTTGGCCCGTTCCTGGGTCAAGACCAATCCAGGCGGCACGACGGTTCGCTCGTTGTAGGACGTAACGCGCAGGCCCGCTTCTCGGCAGGCGGCCTCGACCTCGCGGTCGCGCTGCATTTCGTCTTCGCCGCACTCGCGGTTGTAGATCACTTCGCCGCAACCCGTTTCGCGCGCAGCCGCGACGACGGCCTGGGCCGCCTCGGCAAAGCGATCCGCCCGACGCACCAGCAGGGGTACGCTCCAGGCCTCCAGGCGCTCGGATAAGACCGCCACGCTCCGCAGCACATGATCCACCCGAGGCGCGCCCCAACCGTGATCGCGCCACTGCAGGGGGGCTGTGAGAAACAGGCCCACCACTCCCTCGTCGCCCGAGATGCAGGCGTCGGCTAGGGCCACGTTGTCGGCGCGGCGCAGATCGGAGCGGAACCAGACCAGGGTGCGCATAGTGCTCCCCATTGCAGACTAGCCGATGCCGGAAGATCCACGAAGCCGGCAACAAGCGGTGATAAGACAGATTACACGCGATCAGAAGGACGTGAAAGAGGATCATCGACGATTGCCGATGTTGTCCTGGAGCAAATTGATCCCAATTGCGGACTGGCTCTCCATGAGCGATTTCCGTAAGCTACTCCCAGAACATCAGCGCCTCGGGTTCAGCGCCTCTCAAACAACGGTCGCCCCCTACCGATCACGCGCCGCTCGAGGAATCGCCTTCGCTGGTGTCCCGTTCGTCAACCGGGGGCGTCCATGCTCAGCACAATCATTTTGTCCCGACAGAGGATTCCGCTCCCGGCCGCGCTGCTCATCTGCACGGTCGGCCTTGTAACGTTCCTGAATCCGACCTCCGCAGCCGCCGGCGAGATCGCTCCCGGCCTCGAACGCCTCCTCGCCACCGCTGCTCCCGACCTCCCCCTTCGTGTGCTGGTCGTCATGGAGGAGCAGGTCGACACGAAATCCCTTCGAGCAGACCTGAAACTGGCCGGCGCCAACCGTCAACAACGTCACCAGACCGTGGTCGAGGCCCTGCAGACGACGGCGACCAGGAGCCAGGCCGGATTGCGCGCCGAGTTGGCGTCTCTGAAAGCCGCCGGCGCCATCCGTTCCCTCCACCCGCATTGGCTGGTCAACGGGATCGTGATCGGCGCGACGCCGGACGTCATCCGCCGACTGGCCGCACGACCGGGTGTGGCGCGCATCGAGCCCGACCTCACCGTCGAACTCATCCGTCCCGTGACCCCGCCGGAGTCGAAGGCCCGGGACGCCGGCAGCATCGGTACGACCGCCGGGATCCGCGCCATCTGGGCCGACCGCGTCTGGCGCGAACTCGGCATCGACGGCACCGGCGCCCTGGTGGGCAGCCTCGACAGCGGTGTCGACGGTCACCATCCCGCATTGACCGAGCGCTGGCGCGGCAACTTCGCTCCCGCCGCGGAATGCTGGCTCGACGCCTCGAACCAGGGCGAACCCCTGTATCCCGAGGACCACTACTTCCACGGCACCCACGTGATGGGCACCATCTGCGGATCGGCGCCGGGCGACAGCATCGGCGTCGCACCAGGCGCCCGCTGGATCGCCAGCAACGTGCTGGCTCAGGACACCGGCCCCGAGTACGACAGCGACATCCTGCGCTCCCTGGAATTCATGTCCGACCCCGACGGCGATCCCGCCACCTCCGACGACGTGCCCGACGTGGTGCAGAACAGCTGGGGCGTGTTCGAACTCTTTCCCGGCTATGTGGACTGCGACAGCCGCTGGTGGGACGCCATCGACAACTGCGAGGCCACCGGCGTAGTGCTGATCTGGTCGGCCGGCAACGAGGGCCCCAACGAGGGCACGCTGCGCAGTCCGGCCGACCGGGCCGACACACCCCTGAGCTGCTTCAGTGTCGGAGCGGTGGGCGGCGATATCCCCCTGACCGCGGCCGTGTTTTCTAGCCGTGGTCCGTCCCGCTGCGGAGGCCCCTTCGACATCAAGCCTGAAGTCGTGGCGCCGGGCGTCGACGTCATCAGCTCGCTTCCAGGTGGGGATTATGCATACCTCAGCGGCACATCCATGTCCGGCCCCCACGTTGCGGGCGTCGTGGCACTGATGCGTTCGGCCAACCCCGAGCTGGACGTAGAGACTGTCAAACAGATCCTCATCGACACGGCCAAGGATGTGGGCCCCGCAGGCGAAGACGGCGTTTACGGCCACGGCATGATCAACGCCTACGATGCTGTGCTCGCCTCCATGACGGGCTATTTTCCCGTGAGCGGCATCGTGCGCGATATGAGTACAGGCGCCCCTATCGTCGGCGCGTCCGTCTCGCCCCCCGACGGAGCACAGATCTCCCGTACCGATCAAGACGGCCGCTATCGATTGATGCTGCCCACAGGTGCCCGCCCATTGGTATGGAGCGCCTTCGGTTACCAGGACCGTGAAGCCGAAGTCGAAATCGTCGAAGGGGCAGAGGCCGTCGTCGGCACCTACCTGAGACCCCTCGCCACGGCCGAGATCAGTGGAAACGTGACTACGCTCGGCACCCTGCCGGTCACCTCGGCCGAGGTCCTCGTCATGGGAACACCCATGGCACCGGTCCTCACGGACGCCGCGGGACGGTTCGCGATCGAGGTCCCCGTCCGGACCTCCTATGTCGTTCAGGCTCGAACGACCGGCATGGGTGCCGACCAGCGCTCCCTGTACATCGACGCCGACCGCGTCGTCGACTTCGACCTGCCCCTGCTCGAGTTCGACGACTTCGAACTCGGCCACCTCGCCAGCTATCCCTGGGTCACGAGCGGCGACGTCGACTGGTTGATCGACAACGCCCAGGCAAGCCACGGCACCTTCAGCGTGCGCGCCGGCGATATCGGCAACCTCCAGAGCAGCGTCCTGAGCGTGACCCTCGATGTCGTCGCCGCCGGGGTCGTCTCGTTCCGGGTTCTGACGTCCATGGAACGCTACTACGATCACTTGCGCTTCGAGATCGACGGCCATCTCGAGGATTTATGGTCGGACATCATTGATTGGCGCGACGCCTCCTATCAGGTCGACATCGGACTGCACACCTTCACCTGGATCTACATCAAGGACGGATCCGTTTCCCGCGGTGAAGACACGGTGTGGATCGACGAGATCACCTTCCCCTCGATCGGCACGCCGAGAACACCGGCGCTGAGCATCACACCGATGACGGCGGGCCTGACCGTGGCCGCCGGTGGCACCGGAACTGTGGAGCTGTCCCTCGACAACAACGGTGAAGGAGATCTGGTCTGGCAGGCCGTCGCATCGTCCGGTCATCCCGTCGCAAGCGAACCGCAGCTGGATCTCGCCAAGGGCCGGCGCGACACCTCCCCCGGCCTCGGCGCCGACAAGACCACCGCCCCTCCCGACCCCTACGGCTACGTCTGGGTCGACGACATCGAACCCGACGGCCCTGTCTTCGCTTGGCTCGATCCACCTGAAGACGCCCTGACCCTGACCCCCGGCGACGACGAGAACACGGGTCCGCTGTCCCTGGGCTTCCGTTTCCCGTTCTACGGCCAGCAGTACGACCGGGTCCACGTATGCAGCAACGGCTGGCTGTCGTTCACCTCGACAGCCACCTCATACCTCGGGGCCGGCATGCCCAATTCCCAGGAGCCGAACGCCCTGATCGCTCCGTTCTGGACCGACCTGAATCCCGATGCCGGCGGCACGATCCGCGCTTGGTTCGATGCCGACGGCGACCGTTTCGTGGTCTCCTGGGTCGAGATCCCTCACTACCCGGAAGGCTCCCCTGAGACATTCCAGACGATCCTCCACCGCGACGGACGCATCGTCTTCCAGTACGCCCGCGTGGCAGATAATACGGCTCACACCATCGGCATCGAGAACGTAGACGGCAGCGTGGGCCTGCTGATCCTGCGCAACGTGCCCTACCTTCACGACGGCAAAGCCTTCCTTATCGAACGCCGCCAGCCGGCGGAGCGCTGGCTGCGCGTGCTGCCCAACAGCGGCGTGCTCTCGTCGGGGGCTGACGCAACCTTGAGACTCGAACTCGACGCGTCGACCCTCCCTCCCGGTCAGTATCAGGCGTCCGTCACGCTCTCGACCAACGATCCCGATTGGGGCACCTTACCCGTCTTGATCGATCTGTGGGTGATGCCGGTCGTGAGCGTGGACGACGAGACGACCGACCGCCCCCGTCTCGGGCTCGCCACACCGAACCCCTTCAATCCCGCCACGACCGTGGAACTGCTCATGCCCCTCGGCGGCGGCGATGCCTCTCTGCGGATCTTCGACGCTCTCGGCCGCACCGTCAGACTGCTTCATGACGGACATCTGCCCGCAGGCGTCAGCACTCTACGCTGGGACGGCCGCGATGACCGCGGCAGAGACCTTCCCTCGGGCACATACCTCCTGCGTCTCGTCGCAGCGGCGACCCGCGACGCACGCAAGCTCCAGCTGCTGCGCTGATCGGGCGGAACACTGGAGCAGGGCGGGACGGTACGGGCCGTCCCGCCCTCGTTTCATGGGGAACCGTGGCCGATGCTCCGCTCTGCTGATAGACTGTCCCGGTATCCTTCGACTTCAACCCAAGGGGACGACCATGAACTCGCCCGACCACGGACGCTTCTGTTGGCACGATCTGATGAGCACCGACCCCGATGCTTCCCTGGCCTTTTACGGCGAGCTATTCGGCTGGACCCTGAAATCCTTCGATGCGGCTCCGGATCACGGCTACAGCATGCTCTGCGCCGGTGAACATCCGATCGGCGGCATCGTGCCTCTCGATCCCGAGCAGGGCATCCCCTCTCACTGGATGCCCTACATCGCCGTCGACGCCATCGAAGACGCCTGCACCAGGGTCGCCGAACTCGGTGGTGGCGTGTGCGTCCCCCCCACGGACGTCGGACCCGGAATCTTCGCCGTGGTCAACGATCCCCAAGGCGGATTCTTCTCCGTCTGGCAGTCCAAGGACACCTCCCGGCCGGAACCCGACAAAGGAACGCCGGGCGTCTTTTGCTGGCACGAGTGCATGAGCACCGACGCAGATGCGACCGCCGCCTACTATACGGATCTCTTCGGATGGCGCCTCGAGCTCCAGCAGATGAACGTGGGCGGCGTGGATATGGCCTACCGCCTCTTCCACCTGGGCGACGAGCACCACGGCGGCGCCCTCGACCTGCCGGCACCCGCGATCGAGCAGGGAGCCCGGACCCATTGGCTCTGCTACGTGAACGTGGACGATGTCGATGTCTCGGCAGAACGAACCGTCGCCCTCGGCGGCGCGGTTCTCTGCCCCTGCACCGACATCCCCGACACCGGACGCTTCTGTGTGATCCAGGACCCTCAGGGCGGCATGATCGCACTGTTCACTCACGCCGAGGGAAAAGCATGATTGTCAAGAAGCTCGACCAAGTCCCGTCGCAGATCGTTGAGATGGAGGGCGTGCTCGGCGCCTCGCGTCAGCTCGTGCTCGGTTCGCCCGACGGCGTGCCAAACTTCTCGCTCCGGGTCTTCACCCTGGAGGTCGGCGGTCACACGCCTCAGCACCACCACACGTCGGAGCATCTCAACTACGTGATCTCGGGACAGGGCGTACTGGTGGATCCCGAAGGCGTCGAGCGTTCTCTCGCCGCCGGCGACTTCGCCTTCGTGGCTCCCAACGAACTGCATCAGTTCCGCAACGCCGGCGACGAACCGTTCCGCTTCATCTGCGCCGTGCCCAAACAATACGAATAGGCAAGAAGCCGGCACCCCATCTGGGGCGCCGGCTTCCCGATCGATCGTCGACACATGTCGCGCTAGCGATTCTTCTCGATCCGCTCCCACACCTCTTCGATGTGGAACCGCTCTCCGTCCACGACAAAATCTGCCGTATGGTACCAGCGACCGTCCTCCACTTTCATGTCGAACGTGATGGCATGTCCGACGAGGAAGTCGAGCGAGTGCCACTGAACGGTCTCCACATAGGCGCCGTCCTCCAAGCTCCAGGTGCCGCCGCCGCCGAACAGTCCGTCATCGGTTTGATGGCCGAATGCGAAGTGGGTGTCGGTGAGGCTTTTCACTGTCGCGGTCTCGTGGTCGACGGACCGCCCAGCGGTGGAAACCAACTGCCAGCTCCCTACCAGGTCGGGACCACCGCCGGCGCAACCGATCGTCAACACGAGCAGCAGAAACAGGCTGAGCATACGAATCTTCAACATGATGGATCCTTTCGGATTCGATCTACGCCCTGTATCAGATAATCACTTTGCTCCGGCTGGTGCAACCTTTCCCCGTGACGACGATCTGCCGAACTCGTACGCTCACGACACCATCAAACCGAGGAGCCGCCATGTCGATCCGCCTATTCGTCGTCCTGGGCCTCATCTTTACCGTCTGCGGCTGTCAGCAGAAAGAGACTGATCCCGCCCCGATCCTCAGCGGCGAATTCCTCGGCCAACCGCTGCCGACCGATGGCGCCGTTCTTTTCGCACCCGGCACCGTGAACCGCGGTCTTCCCTGTCGCGATCTGGCGATCCATCCCGATGGCGATGAAATCCTCTGGTGCGAACAGATCGGCAATTTCCGCCACAGCGTGATCTTGCGCAGCCTGCGCATCAACGGTTCGTGGTCCGAGCCGGAAACGGCTCCCTTCAGTGGCGACCCACGCTGGCAGGATATCGAGCCTGCCGTGGCTCCCGATGGTCACACTCTGTATTTCGCCTCGAATCGTCCCGCCGACGGCCATGGTGACGCCGAGGACCACCACGCCGTCTGGGCGGTCGATCACAATGGCGACGACTGGGGCTCCCCTCGTCGACTGCCCGACGAAGTCAACGACGGCGACACATTCTTCCCTTCGCCCACCCGCGACGGGTCTCTCTACATCACCCGCGACCAGCCCGACGGCACCAGCGTCATCTATCGCTGCCGACCCGAAGGCGACGGCTACGCTACAGCTGAACTCCTACCCTCGCAGGTCAACGCCGGACGGACCCGCTTCAACGCCATGATCGCTCCGGACGAGAGTTACCTCATCGTGCCCATCTTCGGTCTCGACGATTCCCTCGGCGGCGTGGACTACTACCTGGTCCGTCGCAACCCCGACGACACCTGGCACGACCCCGTCCACCTGGGCGGCGAAATGAACACGGTTTCTCGCCAGGAATGGTCCACATCCCTAAGTCCGGACGGCGCCTACCTCTTCTTCATGAGCGACCGCCCCGATACGGCCCTCGTCACCGGAGCCCACCTCACTCCCGCAAGGCTCCGTGATCTCCACAATTCGCCCGGAACGGGACAAACAGGGATTTGGTGGATTCCGACGCAACGGTTGCCAGGGTTCGGCATTGATGAGTCGTGAGAATTTAACCCGCATATGTTGACAAGAAACAGGCCGACACCTATCGTTCCGGCGCATCAAGGAACACGTTTCGTTCCTTGATCTTATCATTTGCAAAACAGGGGTGAAAAAGATAACTATTACCATCATCTTAATAGCATCGCGATCTAACATGATCTAAAATGTAAGACGATCAACTGAAGAACAACGGAGAGACCGTACCTCGCGATAGCGAGGAATCCACAGTGATGGAACGGCGGTCTACGGGGGGAGCACATCTTGGAACTGACTTCTCGTCATCATCAGGCGAAGTCGCCACAAAGAAATCTGGGACACGAACGTCCTCGGGTATCCGGCCAGGCAACATCGCGGTTTCGATCCGGATCGCTGCATTCGCGATCACGCGTTTATTCCGTGTTGCGCCGCAGCCTCGACATCGTCTCTGCGAGCCTGGCCCTGAGCCTCTTCGGCGCTTTGTTGCCACTCATCGCCTTGATCATCCGTTTAGACTCACCCGGTCCTATCTTCTACGCTCAAAATCGAGTGGGTCTGAACCGCCGCAGCCAGGACCGCAGACGCGCTCAGCGGACGGCACTCGACGACGAGCGCCGTAAGATCATCTATCCCGGCAAGCTGTTCACGATCTATAAGCTGCGGACAATGCGCAGCGACGCCGAACGCGACGGCCCCCAGCTCGCTGGCGCCAACGATGACCGGATCACTCGCGTGGGTCGTTTCTTGCGCACAACTCGCCTCGACGAGGTGCCTCAGTTCTGGAACGTGCTGACGGGCGAAATGAGTCTCATCGGCCCCCGTCCCGAGCGTCTGCACTTCATCCACCAGTATGAAGCCTTGATTCCCGGCTACACACGACGTCTCGGCGTTCTGCCCGGGATCACCGGACTCGCCCAGGTCCGCAACGGTTATGACGAGGATATCCTCTCGGTGAAGCGCAAGGTAGCTCTGGACCGCTGTTACATGCGCGAAGCAGGCTTTTGGGTGGATCTGCAGATCCTGCTCTCGACAGTTCGGGTCGTTTTGACCGGTGACGGTGCCCGCTGACCACTGAATCGATATTCCAAAAGGGCTCTCCTCTAAAAGAGGGGGGCCTTTTGTCTTGTTTCTATGCTATAATGAAGCCTCGGGCCTCCCTGATACTCACCCGCCAATCTCGGGATCCCCATTCTCGCTTGCGCGTCGTTGTTCATCGTCGTGAAGGATGGTTTACTTATGCGTTTTGATCATCGTAGCTCCCAAAAGCAACTCTGGCTCATGATGACTGCTGCGGTTTTGGCGACCGCGATCTTCTCCGGCGTCGCCGCCGCGAGGATTACCATGCAGCCCGCCCACTCCATCTACGATGTCGTTGCTGTCGACGACGTGGCTCTGTTCCGCGCCGACCGCGTGGACGCACCGTCTCTTTACGCCGAAGATGTGCAGCGTGAGCGCGAAGGGCTCCCCGTGCGCTTCGCCTTACCCCAGAGCGTGTTTATCGCCCCCGACACTCACGGCACCTGGGAAGAGTTGCCCGGCAGCCTTATGGCCTGGCGCCTGCGCATCACGTCTCTCGACGCCGTCTCGCTGAACCTCGGCTTCACGCGCTACATGATGCCCGCCGGCGGCTACTTGTCCATCTATCCCATAGACGGTACCCGCGAACCGGTCACGTTCACCGCCGCCGACAACAAGGACCACGGCGAACTGTGGACCCCCATCCTCGAGACCGGCGACATGATGATCGAGGTGGTCGTGCCCACCAAGGCGCGCTGGGACCTCGAGCTCGAACTCACGAGCCTGAACGTGGGCTACAAGGAGTTCGGAAACCTCGCCCCCGAGGCCGGCCTCAAGCAGGGCACCTGCAACAACGACGTCGTCTGCCCCGAGGGCGACGGCTGGCGCGAAGACATCCAGACCGTTGCGGCCTACTCAACCGGCGGCAGCATCTTCTGCACCGGTGCGATGATCAACAACACGAGCAACGACGGAACGCCGTACTTCCTTACGGCCTACCACTGCGGCATCGGTTCCGGCAACGATTCTTCCCTTGTCGTGTACTGGAACTTCCACAGCGTCAACTGCGGCGACCTATCGGGCGGCCCGCTGACCATGTTCCAGACCGGTTCGACATTCCGCGCCGGCCACAGCACCTCCGACTTCACACTCGTCCAGCTCGACG
>CALEMW010000065.1 GCA_937910695.1 uncultured bacterium | reverse complement strand
CCTGTTCGCCAAGCCCCTGGCCGAAGGCACGGGCAAGGGCATCGACGGCGGCTCCATGCTCCGCACGCCGGCCGAGTTGAAGGCGCGCTGCCTCGACCTGCTGGCGCGGTTCCACCAGCCGGTGCTGGTGGAGACGTACCTGCCCGGCCGCGAATTCACCGTGGGCATCACGGGCACCGGCGCCACGGCACAGGTGCTGGGCACCCTGGAGATCGTGCTGTTGGCCGGTGCCGAGGCGGGTGCCTACTCCTACGCCAACAAGGAGAACTGCGAGGAGCTGGTAGAGTACCGCTCCGTGGCCGCCGAACGCGATCCCGTTGTGGCCAGAGCCGAAGCGATCTCCCTGGCCGCCTGGCGCCTGCTGGGCTGCCGCGACGGAGGCCGTCTGGATCTGCGCTGCGACGCGGACGGCGAACCCCAGCTCATGGAGATCAATCCGCTGGCCGGGCTGCATCCCGAGCATTCGGACCTGCCCATGATCGCCACGGCCGAGGGCGTGCCCTACGACGAGCTCCTGCGGCGCATCGTGGACTCGGCGGGCGTCCGTGTCGTGCCGGCACGACGCGTCGGGAAGGGGTCCCTCCATGCGATTGGCTCTTCTGCATAACGCCGTCGCGCCGGACGCCGCCGCCGACGAGGCCGATGTCCTGGTGCAGGTGGACGCCGTGAGCGCGGCGCTGGCCACCGCCGGGCACGACGTGGTCACCGTCCCCTGCGACTTGGACCTCGCGACGCTCGCTGTCCGTCTGGCGACCGAGCAGCCCGACGCCGTCTTCAACCTGGTCGAAAGCCTGGGCGGCCAAGGTCGGCTCATCGCCGTGGTGCCCTACCTGCTGGAGTCCCTGGGCCTGCCCCTCGCGGGCTGCCCCGCCGACGGCATCCACCTGACGTCCCACAAGACCCTGGCCAAGCAGTTGCTCCTGCAGGCGGGGCTGCCGACCCCGGCCTGGATCGAGGCGGACGGCACCGCGATCGGCGCCGTAGACGGCGACCGCTGGATCGTCAAGTCCGTGTGGGAGGACGCGTCGATCGGCATGGACGACGACGCCGTGGTCCGCGGCGGCGCCGCGGCGGCCCGCGCCCTGCTTGCGGCGCGTACCGGGACACGCGACGCCCCCGGCGCCCCCTGGTTCGCGGAGGCGTTCATCGAGGGCCGCGAGTTCAACCTCGCTGTGCTCGACGGGCCGGGCGGCCCGACGGTCCTGCCCCCCGCGGAGATGCTCTTCGCCGACTACCCTCCCGACAAGCCGCACATCGTCGGCTACGCGGCCAAATGGGACCCCGACTCCTTCGAGTATGGCCACACGGTTCGCGACTTCCCCGACGGTGCAGCGGATGCACCCCTGCTCTCCGAACTGACGAGCCTGGCCAGGGACTCCTGGAACCTGTTCGGCCTGCGCGGCTGGGCCAGGGTCGACTTCCGTGTCGACGAAGACGGCCGCCCCTTCATCCTCGAGGTCAATGCGAACCCCTGCCTGGCGCACGATGCGGGATTCGCCGCGGCCCTGACCCAAGCCGGCATCGCCTTCGACGCGGCCATCGCCCGCATCGTCGACGCCGCCGACTGAGACGACCGTCTTCTGCGAAGGGTGACCCGATGTTCCGCATCCGCCGCATCCACGACGACGCCCTGCCGGTCAACCGCGAGGCCATCCTGCAGGTCAAGGCGATCCTCGCCGAGCAGTTCGCCGACGCGCCCAAGCGCGACATCGACAGCTTGTCCCAGAACCTGCGCGACCCCTTCGCCCGGCGTTTCCGCACCATCCTGCACGTGGCCGAACGTCGCGACGGCCAGGTGCTGGGCTTCGCCCTCGTGCTTCATGTACCCGCCTTGCGCATGTCGTTTTTGGACTACATCGCCGCCAGCGCGCGCCTGACCAGCCGCGGCATCGGCGGCGCCCTGTACCAGCGCATCCGGGACGAGGCCGCCGAGGCCGGCGTGCGGGCCCTGTTTTACGAATGCCTGCCCGACGATCCGGCCGACTGTCCGGACCGATCGCAGCTGGCGGCCAACAAGGCCCGGTTGCGCTTCTATGAGAACTACGGGGCCCGGCCCGCGATCAACAACGCCTTCACAGCGCCCATCTCCGAAGAATCCGAGTGCATGCCGTACCTGGTGATCGACGACCTGGCCCCGGACCGTCCCCTCAGACGGAGCTACGTGCGTGATGCGGTGCGGGCCATTCTCGAGCGCAAATATGCCCACCTGTGCCCACCGGCCTACGTCGAGAACGTCGTCGCCTCGTTCAAGGAGGATCCAGTCCGGCTGCGCGAGCCACGTTACGTCCGCAAAGACAAAGTGGAGGACACGCCAACCAAGAAAATCGCTCCCGCCGAACGCATCGCCCTGTTCGTGAACGACAAGCACGACATCCACCACGTGAACGACCGCGGCTACGTGGAGGCGCCGGTGCGCGTAGCGCGGATCATGGCCGAGCTCGACAAGACGACGCTCTTCGAGCGTCAGAACGCCCGCACCCGTTCCCTGGAGTTGGTGCGCCAGGTGCACGACGCGGCCCTGGTGGCCTACATGCGCAAGGTCTGTCTCGAACTGCCCGTGGGCGAGTCGGTCTACCCGTACGTGTTCCCCATCCGCAACGCCAGCCGCCCGCCGACGGACCTGGCCATGAGGGCCGGCTACTACTGCATCGACACCTTCACGCCCCTGAACCGCAACGCGTTTCTGGCCGCACGCGGCGCCGTGGACTGCGCCCTGGCCGGCGCCGAAGCCATCGCCAAGGGACGTCGGCTGGCCTACGCCCTCGTGCGGCCGCCGGGACACCACGCCGAACGCCACGTCTTCGGCGGCTTCTGCTATTTCAACAACACCGCGATCGCGGCCCACGACTTGGCGCGCCTGGGCAAGGTCGCGATCCTGGATCTGGACTACCATCACGGGAACGGGCAGCAGGACATCTTCTACGCCCGCGACGACGTGCTGACCATCTCGATCCACGGCAACCCGCGCTTCGCCTACCCCTACTTCTCGGGGTTCGCCGAGGAGCAGGGAGTCGGCGCCGGGCTCGGATACAACCTGAACCTGCCGCTGCCCGAGAAGGTGGACGGCGCCCGCTACACCCAGGCCCTGGGCCAGGCGCTGCGCCGTATTCGGAGCTTCGCTCCGACCATCCTGGTGGTGGCGCTGGGGCTCGACACGGCCAAAGGGGATCCGACAGGCACCTGGAGCCTCACAGCCGACGATCTGCACGGGAACGGACGCCTCATCGGCGCCCTCGGCCTGCCGACCCTGGTGGTGCAGGAAGGCGGCTACCGCACCCGCACCCTGGGGCGCAACGCACGGGCCTTCCTGGAGGGACTGCACAAAGGAGCGAGCGAATCATGAGCGAGATCAGCAGCGACGCCGCGTGGCGCGAGGAGGTCCGCCCGGAGGACGTCGAGGCCGTCCGCGCCCTGGTCGCGGCCACCGGCTTCTTTTCGGCCGAGGAGGTGACGATCGCCGCCGAACTCGTCGCGGAACGCCTGGAGAACGGCGCCGAAAGCGGCTACGAGTTCGTGATGGTCGAGCGGAACGGCGAGCTGGTGGGCTACTCCTGCTACGGTCGGATCCCCTGCAGCACCGTCAGCTGGGACCTGTACTGGATCGCCGTCGCCCCCGGCGGACAGGGATCCGGTCTGGGCCGTCGCATCCTGGCCCTGACCGAACAACGCATCGCCGAGGCCGGCGGCCGGGCCTGCTACGCGGAAACCAGCGGCCGCGATCTCTACGCGCCGACCCGCGCCTTCTATGTGCGGACAGGCTACGACACCGCCGCCGTGTTCGAGGATTTCTACGGTCCCGGCGACGCCAAATACGTCTTCGTCAAACGGTTCTAGCGGTCCGCCCGGACCACGTTCGCCGCCCCCCGCTCCATGAACCTCAACGTCTGGTCCGCGTCGCGGCGCAGGGAACTCCAGACGGCGGCGCGCAGCACCGCGGCCACGTCGGCGTCGGGAGCATCGTCCGACATCAGCGTCTGGAGCAGATCGCGGGACTCCGGCAGGTGCACCGTCGCAACCGGCTGTGCCGGGTCGAGGCCGGCCAGCTCGGCGGCCCAGCGCACGGCGTCGCGCAGATCGCCCGTGCGGTCGATCAGCTCGTTGGCCACCGCCTGGCGGCCTGTCCAGACGCGGCCGTGGGCGAGGGTCTCGGCATGCTCGAATTCCATGCCGCGACGGTCGGCGACGTCGGCGAGCCAGGTGTTGAAGCTGCGCCAATGGGCGTCGGCGTGGCGCTCCCATTCCTCTTCGGTCGGCGCCCGGTCGTCGGTGCCGAGCATGGCCATGGGCCCCTTGAAGACGTGGTCGTTGTTCACGCCGATCTTGTCTCGGAAACCGCTCATGTCGAAAAAGCCGTTGATGGATCCGATCGACCCGGTGACCGTCAGCGGGTCGGCCATCATCTTGGTGGCCCGGTAGCTGATCATGTAGCCGCCGGAAGCCGCCACATCGACCATCGACACAACCACGGGCTTGATCTTGGTGAGCAGATCGACCTCGTGGCTGATCAGATCGCTGGCCAGGCTCTCGCCACCGCCGGAATCGACACGGAAGACGACGGCCTTCACGTCGTCGTCGAGGCGCGCCCGGCGCAGCTGGGCGACGATCGTCTCGTGTCCCATCATCACGCCCATCAGGGGGTCGACGCGGTTCTCGCGGCCGCCGATGTTGCCCTGGGCGTGGATCACGGCCACGGTATCGTCGGCCTTGAAGCCCACGTCCTTCCACGTCACATCGCCGTAGGTATCGAGGTCGACGACGCGCAGCATGTCGTCGTCGTCCTGCTTCAGACGGGCTTCGAGTTCCTGCCAGTAGAGCACAGCGTCGATCAGCCCGGCCTCGGCGGCTTCGGACGGCTCGAACTCGGCGTACTCCATGAGTTCCTCGACGCGCTGGGCAGTCATGCTGCGGCCTGCAGCCACGGCGGGGACGACCATGTCCCAGTACTCGTCGATCATCCAGCCCCGCATCTCGCGGGCGTAGGGGGACATCTCGGTATCCATGACCATCTCGGTCGCGGCCTTGTAGTCCTTGATCTTATGGAGGTGGGGTTCGACGCCGAGCTTGTCGAGCAATCCGCGCACATGCATGGACGAGGCGCTCATGCCCTGGATCACGAAGTAGCCGCCGCCCGGCATGAAGATCGAATCGCAGGCCGAGGCCAGGTACATCGTCGGCAGATCGAGGGCGTCGCCCCAGGCGTAGACCGGCTTGCCGGCCGCCCGCACCCGGCCCACGGCGCCGCGCAGCTCCTCGAGCTTGGCCCAGCCGGCGTTGTTGGAGCTCGAAAGATGGAGGATCACGCCGTCCAGACGCTCGTCCAGGATGGACTTGTCGAGGGCGTCGAGCATGGAATGGAGCGTGAGGCCGCCGCCGCCCATCACCTGGCCCAGCACGTCGCCCGGCGTGTCGTACTCGTGCACGTCGCCGTAGAGATCGATGACCAGCCAGCTGTGATCTTCGATATCGGGGCCGCGGCTCGTGGCGAACAGGAACCCGCCCACCAAAATGGCCAGCACGATCACCAAGGACAGCAGTGTCGACAGGGCGCCGACGAGGGTCTTCTTCAGAAAATCGGACATGGTCCTCTCCTTGTTGAACGTCGGCGGAGAGTACGGAACGAAGGCCTTGGGGTTGCCTTCGTTCCGTTCCCGCCTGATCTCAGACTAGCAGAGGATGTCGCTTATTGCAGCAGCAGGAGCGTGCGGGTGTCGGACGTCCCGCCGGCGAGGATCCGGCAGACGAACGCGCCGCTCGACAGGGTCCGACCGTCGTCGGTGCGGCCCTCCCAGCGCAGGTCGAAATCGCCTGCCTCACGCTGGCCGTCGAAGAGCGTGCTGACGAGGCGGCCGTCCAACGAAAAGATCTCCACGCGGGCGCGGCCCGCAGCGACGAGGCTGAAGGCCACGGTGGTCGAGGGGTTGAACGGGTTGGGGTACGCGCTGCGGATGGTCGCCAGCGGGCCGAGCGGCATCTGGTCGACGGCGGTGGTGCCGTCGCCGAAGATCACGTTGGCCCATTCGGGGTGATCGACGAAGGGATTGCGGTTTCCCTGATAGATGTAGACCGCGTCGTTGTGGGCCATCTCCCGGGCGTCGACAGGATCGGCCAGGTGCCACTCGAAGAGGGTGGACACGAGGCCCATGTAGGCGACCGAGGCGTTGCTGCCCCCGCTCGTGACGATCAGGGCCGGGTTGTCGGTCAGGATCAGGTCCGGCTCGCTCCCCACGCCGTCGTAGCGCACGTCCATGTAGAACATGGCCCGGGCCACGTCGCCCTTGCGGCCGTCCCAGGTCTGCCACATCGACGAGCCCCGGCGGTTGGTACCGCCTTCGCCGTCGTAGAAGTCGGCCGTGTAGGTGGCGCAGCCGCTCGTGCAGTCGTCGTAGTAGAGGTTGCCGCGGGCGCCGTTGTAGTCGATGTCGCACAGGAAAAGGTGGTGGCAGTCCGTGTAGGGCATGTTGGAAGAGCCGTCGTCCGGGAAGCCGTAGCTGTTGGGCCAGGTGTGCTCGCGGTTGTAGTCGTTGTTGCCGGCGCTGTGCTTGGGGAAGGTGCGGTTCTGGTAGACGTCGAGGATCCGCGTGGAGTTGTACGGGTCCTGGTCGGCGATCTCGAGCACGTTCCAGGTGTCGGTGGACGAGGATGTGTAGGGAATCTTGGTGTGGCCGTCGATGACGTCGTTGACCGTAGTGCGCAGGGCGGCCGGGCTCGAGAGGTCGACCGTTGCGTAGTAACCCGCTGGGGCATCGGCCAGAACAGTGGCGGATCCGAATATGAAAACGGCAGCCAAAGCAACAAAATATCGGATGTTTCCGCAGCGCATCATCATGTGGTTTTGTCCTCTGTTGTCGCCGACCGGTCGTGTCTACCCATAGATAATAACACATACTTCCCATGAGCACAAAATCCCAACTTGATGAATCGTCATCCATCCCTCCCGATCATCCATAAAAGGTTGGAATTACTCCCGAATCCAGCCTCGAGCAGCATGCCCACACCATGTTGAGGATTGGTCCTAAAGACCCTCTTCCCCGGGCCGAAACATGATCTGATGGGGAATCGATCAGTGTTCGGTATTGGTTGCAACTCCCCAGGCGTTCAATTGGAGGAACCACATGACGACGATTCGGATCGCTATCGTAGTGCTGATGATCATGGCCTCGTACCTGCCTGCTCCGGGTGGCCAGCCAAACGATGTTCTGATCCATGGAACGGGCGGCTGGGCCGTCGGCAACTCCGATCCCTACGAGTACCAGCAGGGTGGCGGTGAAGGCAACAACCAGTGGCACAACGTCGATTTCATGCTCAATCTCAATACATCCCCTTACGAGAACCTGCGAATCGGCGCCCAGCTCTGGTATGCCATCGAGGGCATTGAAACCGAGTCTGAGCTCGAGGTCGCCTTCGCGGAGTGGACCGTTTCCGAATCCCTGCACTTTAGAGGTGGCCTCTCCCGCGTGCCGTTCGGAATCTATGCGAACATCTTCGACATCGGGACCCTGAGGCCGTTCTATTCCCTGCCGCAATCCATTTACGGGCCTGTCGGCATGACCCCCGAAGGGTACTCCGGCATCGGGATGTGGGGACAGGCTGGAGAGACCTGGCAGGTCGTCTACGATCTGTATGCCGGCGGAATGAAGGTCCCGAACATGGAAGTGCACGACCTGTTCATCGTCCCTGACCTTGAAGGCGTCAAGGGCAGCAGGAAGGCTGAGCAGGAATCGATGGTCTAGGAGAGCATCCTGCAAGACGCCGCGGGCACGCGCATCACGTCGACGACCCCCGTGGAAGGCCTCTCGATCGGTGTATCGGCCTATGCCGGCACGCCATCGGCCGTGGAAGGAGCAGAACCGGCCGAAGAGATCGACCCGAGCTGGGGGGATCACAGGATCTTCGGAATGCAGCTGGAGTATTCGACCGAAAAGACCCTGCTGAGGTTCGAGTACGTAACCGGACAGAAAATCGCTCACATCGACGCGGCCTATATCGAGCTCGCCCGTCGGGTCCATGGACCATGGCAGATCGCTGGACGCTACGAGACGATCACCTTAGACCCGGACGACCAGGTCTCGCCGGTGGCCGTCTCTCTACTTGATCACGATGAATGGGTGATCGGACTCAACTATTGGTTGAACCCGGCTGCCGTGATCAAGCTCGCCTATCACGAGATCGATGGAAACCTGCTCGTGCATCCCGACCTTGACGAGATCACGGAGATCGTTCAGGCGGAAGGTCTCGAAACAGACAGCAGGCTGATCAGCCTCGGCGTCCAGTTCAGTTTCTAGGAAGGACCATGCCTTCATGAGAATCTTATCACGCATGTTCCTGACCTTGATTGCAGCGGCGCTGCTGAACGCAGCCGCCGTCGCCCAGGATCCCGGCGTCACCGCGCCGGCCCCTGTGAGAATCATCGTCAATGCGACGAACCCGGTCACATCCATGACCCGGTCCAGAATTGCCAAACTCTTCCTGAAGAAGACCACGAAGTGGGATGACGGCAGCAAGGTCCTGCCCGTGGACCAGGACCAGGAGAGCCCGGTCCGCAGCGATTTTTCGGATGTGATCCTGAACAAGAGCATCGCTCAGGTGAGCAGCTACTGGCAACAGCAGATCTTTTCAGGACGCTCCATGCCGCCCCCGGTGCTCGTCTCGGATCAGGCCGTGGCGGAGTTCGTGAAGAGCAATGCCGGCGCGATCGGCTACGTGTCTGTGAGTTTCGAGATCAATGACATGAAGGTGCTCATCGTCGACGAATAGCCTGGGTGGTCGCCCGTGGTCCGAGAGAACCCCACCACCGCGAGGAAAGGCGAGAACCATTGAAGTTCTCCTATAAAATCACTCTTCTCCCCTTGATCGCGACATTGACCTTCGTCGGCATCATGCTGTTGAGTTGGCAGGGCAGTCGGAGGATCGAATCCCTCATGGTCCGGATCGAAAGCGGATATTTCCCCGCGTCGGAGTTGAGTCGCGATCTGGACGAATCGCTCATGGACATCCAGCGCGGCATGCAGGACGCCGTGACGTCCGCCGAAGAGGATATGCTGAGCGAGACAGACGATCTTCACGATCATTTCAAGACCCACATCCAGGAATCCCTCGCCCTGATGGTCATCGACCCCGCAGAACTCCTCGAAATCGAAGGACAAATGGAGCGCTATTACGCTCAAGCCCGCGAAACCTCCCGCCGCATGATGGCCGACGAGTCCGGGGGCGATCTGATGGCAGACATGGAGATCATGCAGGAGGAGTACAACGCACTACGCCAGCGGTTGGCCGACTTCAAGACGGACCAGAAAAGCGATTTGGAAACCGCGATCAAGGAAGCGAGATCCTATTCCAAAAACAAATTGTTCATGACGCTCGGCAGCATTGTCGCCGCCCTCGTTCTTCTGGTTGTGTCCTCGATCTTCGTGATCCGTTCCGTCGTCGGACCGGTCACCGAAACGATCGCTACACTGACCGGAAGCGCAGAGCAGGTCGTCAATGGATCCAGCCAGGTGGCGCAGGCCGGCCAGAGCGTGTCCCAAAGCGCCAACGAGCAGTCTTCATGCCTGCAGGAAGTCGCCACGTCCCTTGTTAACATCACCACGATCACTAGGCGAAATGCCGAGACCGCCAAGCAGGTGAGCGCCATCGCCGAGGACGCACGTAGCCGATCGGAACGGGGACGATCCGCCATGGAGCGCATGTCGTCGGCCATCGACGCCATCAAGGAGACTTCAAGCGAAACCGCAAGGATCATCCAGACCGTCGACGAGATCGCCTTCCAAACGAACCTTCTGGCCCTCAACGCGGCTGTCGAAGCGGCAAGGGCCGGAGAAGCCGGCAAGGGATTCGCAGTGGTCGCCGAAGAGGTTCGCAACCTGGCCCGCAGAAGCGCAGATGCAGCCCGTGATACCGCAGTCCTGATCGAGAACTCGCAACAGAAGGCCCAGAACGGTGTCGAGATGTCTCGAGATGTCGGGGAGATCCTCGACCAGATCGGGGATATATCGATGCACATGACGAAACTGATCGCCGAGGTCGCAGACGCCAGCGAGCAGCAGGACCAAGGTGTCCAGCTGGTTACCTCGGCGGTGGAGCGGATGGATCGCGCCACACGGTCCACAGCGTCCAGCGCTGAAGAAACGGCTGTGTCCACCCAGGAACTCTCAGCCCAAGCCTGTCAGCTCATGATGATGGTCGGAGTCCTGACGAACGTCGTCAAGGGGTCGAGCCACGACCAGGCCTGAGAACAGTCCCGTTTTCCCCCCACCGTAATTGTGCTAGGGTCAGTCTCGTCGCTGACTCCGGGGCAGCGACGCTCTCGCCATCGGGGGTCGATGGGCGCCTCCCGGACATCACCGGCTCGATCAACACGCTGTAACGCGCGGAGGGGACCCGACCGTCTCCCCGTCCCGTCCTCAAGCCTCGGAGCCAACAATGTCCCATCGCCTTGCCCTCGTCTCGATCAGCCTATTGGCCGTGCTCGCCCTCGCTTCCGCAGCCTCCGCCGACCTCAACCAGGGCGTCGCCACCACCTCCCCGGCCCAGCTGCTCCCCGGCGCCGTGTTCGCCCCCGACATCCCGAGCCCCGCCGAGGCCCTCGGCTCCGCACTGGCGGCCCGTCCTTACCGCCCCGAGGAAGTGGTGCGCTACTTCGAGATCCTCGCCGCCGCCTCTCCGCGCGCCGAGCTGCGCGAGTACGCCCGCACCTACGAAGGCCGGCCCCTGATCATCCTCGCCGTCTCCGACGAGGCCACCATGGGCGACCTCGACAGTTTCCGCACCAGCCACGCCGCAGCCCTCGATCCCCGCAACGACCTCGACCCCGCCGACATGAAGGCCGTGGCCTGGATGGCCTACGGCATCCACGGCGACGAGCTGAGCAGCAGCGACGCCGCCTGCGCCCTGGCCTACTGGCTCGTGGCCGGCGAAGACGAGCAGGCCCGCACCCTGCGCCGCGAACTCGTAGTGCTGATCGATCCCAACGAAAACCCCGACGGCCGCGCCCGCTACCTGGCCCAGACCATGTCCTTCGCCCACCGCTCGGCCAACCCGGACCAGGACGACCTGTCCCACCAGGCCGTCTGGCCCTGGGGACGCGGCAACCACTACCTCTTCGACCTCAACCGCGACTGGTTCTCCCAGGTCAACCCCGAGAGCGCGCGCTCGTTCAGGATCGCCGCCTGGCTGCCCCAGCTCATGGTCGACAGCCATGAGATGGGAGCCAACTCCACCTACCTGTTCCCGCCTCCGCGGCACCCGTTCAACCCGCATCTGCCGGCCAGCACGCGCCACTGGGAGAAGGAATTCACCGACGACCAGGCCGTCGCCCTCGACGCCCGCGGCTTCCCCTACTTCAGCGGCGAATGGAATGAAGAGTTCTTTCCCGGCTACGGCTCGTCCTGGGCCGCCTACCACGGGTCGGTGGGCGTGCTCTACGAGATGTCCCGCACCAGCGGCCAGATCGTGCGCAAGCAGGACGGCACCCTGCGCACCTTCGCCCAGGCCATCGAACACCAGCTTACCTCGTCGGTAGCCAACCTCACGTCACTTGCTGGGAACCGCACCGCCGTCCTCGCCGATATGCGAGACGCGCGTCGTGCCAGCATCGAGGTCGGGCGCAAGGGCCCGGTGCGCGCCTGGATCTTCACCCCCGACACGCGCCGCCCCGGTCGCCTCGCCGCTTTCGCCGCCTTGCTAGAAGGCCAGGGCATCGAGGTCCAAGCACTCACCGCGCCGGTTTCGGCAGGCGGCCTCAACGACGCCCGCACCGGCGCCACAGCCAAACTCGATCTGCCCGTCGGCACACTCATGGTGCGCTTCGACCAACCAGCGGGCGCCCTAGCCCATGCCTTGCTCGATCCTCACGTGCCGATGGAGTCGACATTCCTGAGTGAGGAACGCGAATACCTGGAGAAGGGCAAAGGGACCCGTCTGTATGAAGTCACGGCCTGGTCCATGCCCCTCAACGCGGGTCTACCCGCCTACTGGAGCAAGGCGCTACCCGGCGGCTCATGGTCGCGCTGGCACCCAGCCGACTCCGCCATGACGATTCCATCGCTGGCCGACGACTGGAATTCCGTCGTCTTCTCCGGCGACCCCGACTGGGCTCCGCCCCTGCTCGCCGACCTGCTCCAGCAGGGCGTGACGGTGCGCGTGGCCGAAAAGGACTTCCGCGCCGCCGGCCGTTCCTTCCACCGCGGCGCCCTGGTCGTCCGACGCGAGGGCAACCCCGCCGACCTCGCCGCCATGCTGACCGCCGCCGCCTTGCGTCACGGCGCTGATCCTGTGGCGGTGGCCTCGTTCCGCGCCGAAGACGGCCCCGATCTCGGCGGCTCCCACGTCCCCGCGCTGATCGCCCCGCAGGTTGGTGTGCTGAGCGGCATGCCCGTCTCGCCTACGGCCTACGGCACGGTCTGGCACCTGCTCGACCAGGAGCTCGACCTGCGCTTCAGTTCCCTCGACGTCGGCCGCTTCCGCGACGTCGACCTGTCCCGCTACAACGTGCTTGTCTTCCCGACGATCTCCGGCGGCGGCGGCGCCTACCGACGGCTGCTTGGCAGCGCCGGGCTTGAGCGCCTGCGTGCCTGGATCGAGGGCGGCGGCACCGCCATCGGGTTCCGCGGCGGTGCCGACCTGCTGGCCGACCCGCGTCTGGGCCTGACCAGTTCGAGGTTCCGCAGCGAATCCCTCGAGACATACCCGTCGCCCGTCTGGAGCATTTCCGCACTCGATGCCGAGCTCTCCGGCTCGCCCAGCGCCACAGGCTTGCGCACCGGCGAAGCGGTCGCCGCTGCGGCGTCGCCTTATGACGTGGCTCCCGTACTGGGACCCGGCGCCCGCCCCTTCGCCGCCGGCCACGACCAGGGCGCGCCCCTGACCGGCGCTCCGGTGCCCATGGCGACCTGGGTCCAGGGCATCATGCCACCGGGCCTGAGTACACCCGACACCCTTGCCCTGCAGCAGGCCGACGCCCGCCTGCGCCGCTTCATGCCCCGCGGCGCTCTGCTCGCCGTCGAACTCCACGACGAGTCCTGGCTGACCCACGGTCTCGACGACCACGCCACGGTGATGATGCGCAACGAAGACGCTCTGGTCTCTTCGCCGCCCGCCACCGTCGCCGCGAAATTCGCCGGCCTAGACGACCTCCACCGCGGCGGCCTGCTCTGGCCCGAAGCCGCGGCACGTCTGGCCGATACGGCCTACCTCACACGTGACGCCGTCGGACGCGGTCAGGTGATCCTCTTCGCCTCGGAGCCCACGTTCCGGCGCTGGATGAAGGAGAGTGAACGGATGTTCGTCAATGCTGTGCTGATGGGACCGGGACTCGGAACGCGGTGGTCGGCGGAATGGTAGGCCGCAAGGCAGCGGCGGTGCTGGTCTGCTCCGCCCTGCTGTTCGGCTGCTCGGGGAACGGCGGCGTCGGCGATCCCGACCCGAACGCCGATCCCCCGCCCGACAACTACGACATCGAGTTCGGCGGATCCGGGGTCGTCCGCTGGAGGACGTCCGATTTTCCTCTCCTCGTCTACATTCCTGCCCTGCCGGCCGAAGTCGTGGAGCCGGAGCGGACCTGGATCACCAGCAACGTGACCGCCGCCGTCGACGCCTGGGACTCCATTATTCCGGATATCGCCGACGTCGCCGACATCACGACGGACCAGGCCCAGGCCGACCTCGAGATCCACTGGCGCCCGGACTTCGGCACGAGCCCCTTCGGCCGCGTGATCTGGACGTTCGGAGGCTCTACGGCTCTTATGCACGGCATGGAGTTGGGTTACAAGAAAGAGCTGCACGGCATCGAAGCCAATTATGCGGACTATTACGACAACATGTCCCACGAGTTGGGTCATGTGCTGGGCATCATGGGGCATTCGGGCGTCGACACCGACCTGATGTGCCCCGGAGGGAACAGCTTCACCAGGACGCTCACCGGACGCGACGAGGAGGCCCTTCGCTGGCTGTATCGACAGTCGAGCTTCATGCGGATCGAGACGGCACCCTACAACGATCCTGATTGACCGTGTGACTCGTCTATCTCAGCGTTTCGTCATATCATCATGTTTCTCCCCGCCGGCCGGGAAAAAGCTGACGTGATATCAATGTGCTTTGAGGATGTCCCCATTACCGGAGACGGCTCCTTGTCCGAAAGTGCGACCTGATGACCAGAAGCTCTATGATCATGCCCGCGCTGCTCGCCTTCGTTCTCATGGGCGCATCCGCGCTCGCTGCGCCCGATCCGACCGGCACGCCGGCCGATCCCGATGTCCGCCATCTGTTCTATCTCCACGGCCGCATCATCGAGGAGCAGGGCCTGCGGCCCGAGCACCCCGAGTTCGGCGTGTACGAGTACGAGGACATCCTGGCGCAGCTGCGGGCGCGGGGCCTGCAGGTGCATGCCGAGGCCCGCCCGAGCGGCGCCGACGTGGCCGAGTACGCGGACAAGACGGTCGGCGAGATCCGCGCGCTCCTGGCGGCGGGAGTCCCGGCGGAGCGGATCACCGTGATGGGGTTCTCGAAGGGGGGCGCCATCGCCGTCATGACCGCGGCGCGGCTGGGCGAGCCGCGGGTGAACTTCGTGTTCCTGGCCTGTTGCTTCCAGGGCATTCTTCAGAACGAGGAACTCAGCGTCACCGGCAAGATCCTCTCGATCTACGAGGAGTCCGACGTGATCGGACGATCCTGCGGGCCGCTCTTCTCCCGCTCGAACGCCGGGCCTGCCCACCGGGAGATCATGATCGAGACCGGCCTGAAACACGGCGCTTTTTATAGGGTGCAGCCCGAATGGTTCGAGCCGGCCGTCGCCTGGGCCCTGGAGGCGGGCGCTCCTCCCCGTTGAAGAAGACTCAGGACGAGTGTCACCGCCCCAACCAGTCCGCATACAGTTCCGGCCGCCGGTCCCGCAGGAAGAGCGTCCGCGCGTGGGATGTCGCTACCTTGCCCAGGTCGAGGTCGCAGATCAGCGTCTCTTCCGTCCCCAGGCCCGCACGGCCGATCACCTCGCCCCCGGGATCGCACACGAACGACTCGCCGGCGAACGTCAGCTTCTCCTCTTTTCCCACGCGATTGCACAGGGCGGTGAAGTAGCCGTTCTGGAAGGCGGCCACGCGCATCTCGGCCTCGTACAGTCCTTCGGGCCATTCGCCCACCGCACCGGCCTGAGGCACCACGACCACGTCGGCGCCGTTGATCGCCAGCGCGCGCATGTACTCGGGATAGTGACGGTCGTAGCAGATGGCCACACCCACCCGTCCGAAGCGGGTGGCGAAGACCGGCGCCCCCCGATCGCCCGGCGCATAGTAGCCCTGCTCGTGGAAGCAGGCGTACTCGGTGATGTGGACCATACGTGCGACGCCCAGCAGGGAACCGTCGGCGTCGATCACCGGCGAGGAATCGTAGGTGCGGCCGTCGTCGCCCATCTCGTAGAGGTTCAGCACGACGGCGACACCCAGCTCGGCGGCAAGGGCCGCGAAGGCGGCGGTGGTCGGGCCGAGGTATCCGGCGGCGAGGAACGGGGCCATGTCGACCTGAAATGTCACGGTCGAGGCAATGGCCCTGACCGGCGACAGGATGATGCACAAACCGATCGGAAGCAGCCAACGTCCCATGGAGGTCCGCCTGTCGGGTGGATCGGGCATGGTCACGGATCTGGGTCCTCACCTCTCCAGTATAACGGAATTCCCAGCCCCTCGTGGTTGTGCCTTCTCTTAATTCGTCCGCTCTGATACTGATGGACATACGCGGCCGGACCTGACGAAGAAACAGAAGGAGCAGGAGTATACCACCTTATCTCGGTCTCTACTAAACTGGGGGAACATCAGACATGCATTCTGAAACTGGCATCTGGACGGGCAGGCAGGGAGCACCCATTTCGCTTGGTGAACTCGATATCAGTCTTGTCGAGGACCGCCTGGCCGAATTCCTCGACCGGTACGGCGAGCCGATCATCATCGGATCCCGGCTGGCTGCTGTCGTGGGAGATGGAAACGGCGACGAGCGTCTGGCCCGGCTGATCGCGGCCTGCGGCTTCGAAGACCAGTCCGAGGCCTTTATCCGGAAGGTCTTGGACGAGTTGAGTCGGGCGTCGCCCCGCTCCATAGCGAAGGTGCATTTCGGGGATATCCAATTGCCTCGCGAACTCCTGCTCATGTTCCTGGAAGAGATGATGCCGGGCAACGGATTCGTCAACATCCGCAACCTGGAGCAGTACGAGGCGCTGTGCAACGTCAAGATCCCCGACGACGAACGTGAAGGCTTCAGTCGGGTACTCAGCGAGTTCCCGGTGCGACTGTCCCACCACGTACTGCGGTTGGTCCGACTGTCCGAGGGCATCGGTTATCAATACCTCCCATTCACCGACGAGCTCTCGGACGAGGGACAGGTCCACACCTGGATCGGCCAGTTCCATCAGGGTGTGGTCGAGCAGATGTATGATAACCGGATCATCCTGGTGCTCCACATGAGCTGCCCGGTCTACTGTCGTTTCTGCTTTCGCAAGCACAAGGAGTGCCGGGAGCAGACTCCTCCCACGGTGGAGGACGTGGCGGCGGCGCTGGACTACATCGGGAGCAATGATCACATCAGGGAGGTGGTGCTCACCGGCGGCGAGCCGCTGATGAATCGAAAGACGGTGGAACAGACGATCTACGGGCTGGCGCGCATCCCCCACATCGAGACCGTGCGCATTGCGGCCCGTACCATATCCTACTATCCCCAGATGTTGCGCCGTCACGGCGAGTTCTGGATGCGCTTCCTGATCAAGGCCCGCGAAGACCTGGCGGCGGTCGGCAAGCATCTCGAGGTGGCCGGGCACTTCATCCATCCGGACGAGGCTTCCATCGCCTCGCTCGAGGTCGTCGCCGAGCTGGCGCGAAACGGCATTCCGGTCTACGTCCAGACTCCCTTCCTTGCAGGCTGCAACGACGACGCCGAGACCCTGGCCCGGCTCTATCACGAACTCCGTCTGCGCGGCGCGGAGATGCACTACATCTTCTTCCCCTGCAGCGCCATCAAGGGCAACCGGCGCTACTGGAGTCCGATATCGGCAGCGTTGCGGGTCGCCAACGATTTGCGGGCCCTGCTCTCCGACCGCGCGATCCCCCACATGACCACGGCGACCAGGATCGGTAAGATCGACTGGTTCACCAGCGGCTGGGCTGTGGAGCGCGATGAGACCGACCCGGACTTCATGTGGATCCGGACCCCGTATACTCGCCAGTACTTCTCCCAATTCGCCGGCGACCTGGAGATCGAGGGAGTGCGCGAGAACGAGGAAGGCATGCTGGAAGCGCGCTTCATGGCCGACATCGGCGACGATTCGCTCTTCGTGGCGCCACGTGTTGAGCTCCCGAACGTCGACGACCTGCAAGACGAGGATCTGCCTTGCGACGAGGAGCAGATCGCCGAACTCTATAACCACCTGCCCGACATTGGACCGGACATCGTCGCCAGCGGCTGCGAGAAGCTCTGCCGCGTACACCGTACACGTGTCGAGCTGCGGGCAGACTGCGACGAACGCCAGCTGAAGCAGATCGTCGACTACGTGGCGTCGCGACCGGAAATCACGGATGCAGTGCTGCGATCCGACACGGATCTGCCCGACTCGCTGGACGAGATCGAGCGCGTCGTGCACGCCCTACGAGCCGATACGGGCGTGCGATCCTTCCGCATGCGAAGTCGCGTCTTCCACGATGAACCCCTGCTCTACGACGCCTCGGTGGTGAAACGCTACGCGGCATTGCAGAGCCTCGAGGTGGCCGATCCGGTGCGGTTCGAGCTGGAGACGCTGGTCCTGAGCGCAGACCAGCTCCAGGACTCTCATCGTCGGATCGTCGAGCTCTTCCATCAGCACGGCGTCACGGTCTATCTCAACAGCTGCCTGCTGCGCAACATCAACGACAATCCGGTCGCGATGCGGGCGCTGTCCTCCAAGTGTCGCCGTTTCGGTTTCGAGTTCCACCACCTGTACGTCGCGGGTGCACAGACCCAGCGCCACTGGAACACGGGGCGACCGGTGGACATCGACACGATTGTCGGCATCGCTACCGAGCTGCGCCGCAACGGCAGCGGCCGCGAGCTTCCACGCCTGATGATCTCGACCGAGCTGGGGGAAGTGGACTTCGGGCCGGGCTGTCGCATTCGTCCCGGAACCGAACGCGGCGTGGCGGAGATCACGGTGTGGCCCTACACGCTGGAATACTTTCGCTCCCTGGATCCCTCTTTCGACTGGCCTGACGGGGTGTCCGAGGAGGAGGGCTGCCCGGTGATCCACATGCCTGGACTCCGCTGCCGGAAGGGCTGGGGACCGCCACACCGCCCGTAACGGTCGCTGGAAAGGAACCGACGATGTCAGCGACTCTGCTGTTCGAGAACGGCCGTGTTTACCCGATGTCGCAACCGCCCATCGACGACGGCGCGTTGCTCGTCGAGGATGGCCGAATTGCCTACGTCGGCCCGCGCGAGCACCTGGGCACGGTGCAGGGGCGAGAGCTCCAGCGTATCGATCTCGGCAGGCGGGCGCTGCTGCCGGGATTCTGCGACAGTCACCTGCATCTGATGGAAACCGCCGAATGGCAGGACGATCTCGATCTGCTCGGGTGCGAGTGTATCGATGACGTATGCACCCGGTTGCGCCAGCGGGCGCAGCAGTTGCCTGCAGGCCGTTGGATCCTGGGATTGGGATGGGAGCGTGAGAGGCTCTTTCACCACCACGCACCCTCCGTAACGCAGTTGGACCAGGTCACCCCCGAGCACCCGGTCTTCTTCGTCAGCAAGGACCTGCACAGCGCCTGGCTCAACAGTCTCGGCCTGGAGGCCTTGCGCTCCCTCGACGAGTTGCCGGAAACCTGTGAAATCGACCGGGACGAGCATGGGGAGACAGGACTGTGCTTCGAGGCCATCCTGGACCTCCGCCGTCTCCTGATCCCACCGCACTCGGAGCAAGCGAAGCGGCGGCTGCTTGGGCCCTGCATCCGGAACCTCTATTCGTGCGGCATCACCGCCGTGCACAGCTTCGGCGATTTCGAGAGCGCCCGGCTCCTGCGCGAGCACATGCTGCAGGGAGGCGATCGAATCCGCACCCTTTGGAACTTCATCATGCCTCTGGATGAACTCGAGACACGGCGACCGGTACTGGACGAAGTCCTCCCCGGCTGGCTCCACCACGGCAATATCAAGCTCTTCCTCGACGGCTCTTTCGGCTCCTGGACGGCGGCACTGAGCCGGCCGTATGTCGGGCGGGAAGATCGTGGCCTGCTGAACATGTCCGGCGAGGAACTGCAGCACGCCTTGCGTCGGTTGCGGAGCCACGGCCTCAAGGCCGCAATCCACGCCATCGGCGACCGTGCCCTGGAGACGGCCCTCGAGGCCCTGGTCGCAGTCGATGGCGGTTTCGACGGCCATCGCATCGAGCACGCCCAGCTCGTCACCCCGGACATTCTCCAGCGGCACGACCTGCGCGGTCTCCATCTGAGCCTGCAGCCGTCGCACATGTGGACCGATCGCGAACTTGTGAGCCGCCACCTGCCTGCCGAACTACGCGACAGCGCCTACCCCTTGGCTGATCTGTGGAAGTGCGGCGCCAACATCTGCTTCGGCTCCGACGCACCCGTCGAGGGGCCCGACCCGCTCAAGGGTCTCCTCGCTGCGGTCCATCGCCGCGTCGGTGAGGATGAGGCCTGGAACGCGGCGCAGTGTCTTTCGCTGCATCAAGCTCTGGAGGCCCACACGACGAATCCCGCCCGCCTGCCTCGCGCCCCTGGCGCCGGCGAACTGCGCGTGGGGTTACCTGCGGATCTCATCGTGCTCGCAGTGGATCCGCAGGAGATCGTAGACTCTCCGGATCAAGATCCCGGCGGTGGATGGCCGACCGATCTCACCTTTCTGGAGGGGCGCTGCGTGTACCAGCGCTGACGAGATGGTGCGTTGAAACCGTGCCGGACCAACGCTCTTCGAGAACCAACGCTTTGATGGCGAGATAGGGCGTTCTGGGACATTCTCAGCCGCCTCTGGCCCAACTGGCGCAGATCACTGTTCATCGTCCAGCCCGAGACGGTTGTCAGCTGGCACCACAAGGGATTCAGGTTCTATTGGAGGTGGAAGAGCCGGTATCGCTGGCCTGGTAGGCCGAGAGTGTCACGTAAAGTGCGTGAGCTGATCCGGCAGATGTCGAGAGCGAACCCACTATGGGGTGCGCCGCGTATCCACGGCGAGCTGCTCAAACTGGGCATCGAGGTCAGCCAGGCGACAGTCTCAAAGTACATGGTCAAGCCGGAGCATCGACCCTCGCAATCCTGGCGGACCTTCCTGACTAACCACGCCTCGGACATCGTCTCGATCGACTTCTTCACCGTGCCGACAGCGACCTTCAAAGTGCTCTACGTCTTTCTGGTGCTGGATAATGCGAGACGGAAGATCATCCACTTCAACGTCACCACCAACCCGACTGCGGCTTGGACGGGCCAGCAGATCGCCGAAGCCTTCCCATGGGAGACTGCACCGACATACCTCATCTGTGATAACGACGCGATCTATGGCTATGAGTTCACTCACCGGCTGTCGGCGATGGGCATCGAACAGATCCGAACGGCAAATCATTCACCATGGCAGAACCCGTATGTCGAGCGGGTGATCGGGTCAATTCGGCGGGAATGCCTGGATCACGTGATCATCCTGAACGAGCGGCATCTGCGGCGGGTGCTTCGCGACTACCTGGACTACTACCATCGGAGCCGGACTCACTTGGGACTCGAGAAGGACTGCCCGGTGCCTCGGGTCGTCGCGTCCCAGAGGCGGGCGATATCCAGGTAGAGGAAATCCTAGGCGGGTTGCATCACCGCTACTCAAGGAAGGCGGCTTAGTTCACTCCCGCTTCGGCTCTAACGAATCGCCAGGACAGGTCTGCCCAACTCACGCATCAAGCTCAACTTCCAAGCATCTAGGCCTCCCGCCTACACGAATATCGTGCTCAGCGCACTGGCCCGCTAAACCGATGTGCGTTCATCGCGGGATTCAGCAGGCAGATTAATAAATGGAAGGGACAGGAGTGATCAGGTTCGAAAGTCGATCCAGCAACTCCAACGGAGTCAGGTACAGTTCGGTGCGGCCGTCGAGGGTCGGCTTCCTGAGGCTGTAGACCA
>CALEMW010000064.1 GCA_937910695.1 uncultured bacterium | reverse complement strand
GCCGGCGACCGCCTGACCGGCGACATCACTCCCCACTATTCGGGGTTGGGCGAAGCCGGCGTAAGCGAGATAGCCGAGACTCTGCCCGATGTGCGGATCATCCTGATCCTGCGCGACCCCATCGCCCGCGACTGGTCCCATGCCATCCATTTTCTGACCTACAACCTCAAGCGAGAACGTGATTCGCTGACGACCGAGGACATCAAGGCCCACATCCACGACCCCTCGGCGCGCTCGCGCGGCGACTACCTGCCGATGCTCGAACTATGGCGGCGCTACATTCCCGAGGACCACTTCAAAGTGGTGTTCTTCGACGACGTCCACACACGCCCGGTCGAATTGCTCCATGAAGTGCACACGTTCCTCGGACTCGCGTCCCATACGCCGCCTGGTCTGGCGGCCAAGGTCAACGCGAGCGGCGCGAAGCCGATACCCCGAGAGATCGAACGCTATCTGGCAGAGCTGCATCTGCCGGCCTTGGAACAGCTGGCCGACGAATTCGGCGGCCACGCTGCAGCCTGGCGGGACCGCGCCCGAGCCGTCCTCGCATAAAACAGCGGGAACACCGTCAAGGCGTTCCCGCTGTTTCATAAGACCCGATCGAGTCTAGCCGGCGAAGTTCTTCGCCGCGAACTCCCAGTTCACCAGATTCCACCAGGCGGTGATGTACGCCGGACGCGCGTTGCGCTTGTCCACGTAGTAGGCATGCTCCCACACGTCGATGGTCAGCACCGGGGTCACGCCGTGGGTGAGGGCCGAGCCGGCGTCGTGGGTGTTGAGGATTGCCAGCTTGCCGTCCTTGCCCTTGACCAGCCAGGTCCAACCCGAGCCGAAGTTCGTGGCGGCCGACTTGGTGAAGGCCTCCTGGAACGCCGCGAAGGAGCCGAAAGCCGCAGCGATGGCTGCCGCCAGCTCACCCGTGGGCTCGCCACCGCCCTTGGGGGACAGTCCGTGGAAGTAGAACGTGTGGTTCCAGACCTGGGCCGCGTTGTTGAACAAGCCGCCCGCAGGAGCCTTGCGCACGATGTCCTCGAGGGACGTGTCGGCGAACTCCGTGTCTTTGATGAGGTTGTTCAGGTTGGCCACGTAGGCGGCGTGGTGCTTGCCGTAGTGGAATTCCAGGGTCTCGGCCGAGATGTGCGGCGCGAGGGCGTCTTTGGCGTACGGAAGTTCGGGCAGAACGTGCTCCATGGCGGTTCTCCTTGGCTCTATGTCCTTATTTTCTTGCACTGATTTCGGTGATGAGACGCTCTCAGGATAAACCCGGTTGGAGGAGGCCGCAACTGAACTCCTGAAGTCGATTAAGGCCGAAAAACCCTCTTGGAACCGTCAATTGAAAATAGATTGTAGTTTTTCAGTAAGACCGGGAGCCGGCTCAAATAAGGAGGTCGTAACCAAAACCCCCGAGCCACAAGCTCGACGACAAGCCCCGCAAGGGAGGACGACATGAAGACCTCGAGACCGCAGACCAGAATCCTGATCACACTCATCGCCTTGGCCGCCTGCCTGGCTGCCTTGCCCGCTCCGGCCCAGGACATCGACCTCGAACTCGCCGCAGTGAACCTCGAAGTAGGTAACAACGAGTACCGCCTCCAGCCCCAGATCCGTCTGCACAACGCCGGCAACCTGGCCAGCCACATGCTGAAGGTCGCCTTCTACTACGGCCCCATCCTCCGCCAGGAGATCGGCTCCATGGTCGACTACATCCAGAACAACCACACCTGTTGGAACTACTCCTGGCCCAACTGCGGGTCCGGCGACTGCCTCGACATCTACACGCTGAGCGCCTTCTACGAGGGGACATGCGCCAACACTGGGTTCTTCTACCACTGCGCCTGCAGCTACGAGGTGGAGACCTACTTCGCATGGGAGCCCTACACCGGCGAACCCATGGTGACGGTGGTCGTCGACCCCTTCAACGAAGTGGCCGAGGCAGACGAGACGAACAACGTGATGACCATCTCGCTCGAGCCCGTGGAGGCGGATGGGCCCACGTTCTCGGATCTCAAGACGCTGTACCGTTGATCATCGCTCCGAGGGGGTGAGGAGGGAGCGACGCCCCCCGGCTGAAGGCCGGGGGGCGTCGTGTCGTCGGAGGCTTGAGGGCTACTTCAAGAGCGCGATCTTCATCATCCTGCGTTCCCCACCCGCCAGCAGACGCACGAAGTAAACACCGCTCTCGACCCTGCGGCCCGCATCATCGCGGCCATCCCACACGCGGTCGTAGGTGCCATGTGCAAGATGCTCATCTACAAGTGTCCGCACGCGGCGTCCCCGCAGATCATGGATCGCCAGCTCGGTCCTTCCCTCGCCGGCCACCTCGAAGGACACCGTCGTCGAGGGATTGAACGGGTTGGGCGTGGCGGCCTTCAAGGCCGTCCGGGCCGGAACGTCCGGGGTGCCCGTCGGCGGCAGATTGACCATGGCCACCGGCATCGATTCCGAGCCCGACGCGGGATCCAGCGGAATGATGGCACCGACGTCGGCCCCATCGATGTACGACATCAGCCCCGGCAACGAAGCGAAGTCGGTTGGATGCAGATAGAAGAATGTCGGTTCGTTAGGGTCGGGCTGGATGAAGGTCAGGGTAGCCAGCACAACAATACCATTGCCGAGGATCGGCTCCGACTGCATCGCCACGGTGAAGCACGGCGGCGTGAGGATGTTGAAGGGGTCGCCGGCCAGGTCCCAGGTCAGACCGATGCCGTTGCCTTGCATCTCCACGCAGCATTCCCAGGCCTGCACGCCGTAGATCGACGTGGGGTTGAGGATCATCAGGTAGGCCGTGACCGTCTCGAAGGGCGTCGTGGTGTCGATGCGGTCGGTGGTGCCCGACTGCTCGAACCAGATGCCGAGGCGGTTCGGGTCGCCGGAGTCGAGCAGGCCTACGCCGCTCAGCTCGATATCGCCGCAGATGGGCTGGCCGATGTCCAACACGGCGGCCTGGTATCCCGGCTCGGTCGGCGAGAACTGCACGTGCAGCGTGTACGACACCGCGGGCTCGAGACTGCGGCCCACAGGGCCCTCGAGAATGTCGAAGGGACCGGCCGTCGCGGGAATCGCCAACGTCAACGTCTCGTTGCCCGTGTTGGTGATCTCGATCACGCCGTAACCCGTTTCGCCCACCGAAACGAGCCCGAAGTCGAAACTGGTCGCCGTCAGCTCGCAGGCCGGCTGGTCGTCCAGCGCGAAGCCCCGCAGCTCGAGAGCAAATCCCCCATTGCACTCGGCGGGCAGGTCGAGCAGCACGACCTGGCGACCCGGAGTGACGGGGCGCCAATAGACGTCCCAGATCTGATGGGCCGTGATGGCGTAGGGGCCTCCCCAGGGAATGGAGAATTCGCCGGCGATGGTGGGCAGCTCACCGATCAGATAGCCGGCTCCCTGAATGGGGTTGTCGCCGCCCCAGTTCGAGATCCACAAATCGTCGATCGCCTCGCCGCCGATCACCATGGGCGGAAAGTTCATCACGATGGACGGGGACACCGAACACTTGGGATCACCGGGCTGGGCCTGCTGCTGGCCGTAGGCGTGGGCGGGAATGAGCGGCGAGGGCAGGCCGTCGCCGGCGGCGCCCAGGTCGACATGCCAGTTGAGCGCCCCTCCATAGAGGGCCGTGACGTGGACGGCCACCGTCTCGCTGGCTCCCGGTGCGAGGCTGTAGCCCCGCGTGCTCGCTCCACCGTCGAAGGAGGCGCGGTGCTGGCTGATCCCGCCGAGGGTCATCACACCTGTGACCGTGGTCTCCCCTTCGTTCGTGAGCACGAAGATGCGGGTCGCCTCTTCGCCCGTATAGACGGAGCTGAAGTTCAGGCTGTCGGGTTCGACGGTGCAGAGGGCGGAGGCGGAAGAGGCCGCAGCAATGAGCATTGCGACCGCGATGACAGCCTGCAGGTACGTCCGGACTTGGTTCATGATCTTGTCCTCCATCCGAGTGCGGCAGCCATTTCCTATAATTAAGAGATCTCCGATCTTGTCTTACGGAATCAGGCTTCGATTCTAACACACCAGATGCCCGAACGGGCTCAAGCCCCGGCCAAATCGCACAACGCCTTCACCGTCTTCATGTTGCGCGACGTGGCGGTCACGCCCAGCCTCCGTTCGAACCAGCCGATGTTGAGCTTGGTGTCGGCGGCCCCGGAAGGCAGGCACAGATAGACATGCCCGTCGACGAGCGCGGCCGACTCGTCGGAGCCGATCGGCAGGTCCTCGGGCAGCACCGTGAGGTCGGGCCGCGGATGCAGGAAGGTGATGAACCTGCGGGAGGCATCGACGTCGGTCCGGCCCGCGAACGGATCCGCTGCGGCGGCACGGGCGAAGGCCGCGGCCGTCAACACCACCGTCGGCACCTCGTGGCCGAAACGCTCGGCGACGGCGGTGCGGATCGCGGCGCCGTGATCGGCGCCGGCGTCGGCCTCGAACACGACGTTGCCGCTCTGCACGTAGGTGCGCACAACGCCATAGCCGAGATCGGCGAACAATGCGCGCAGGTCCGCCATGGCGATCTTGCGGTGGCCGCCGACGTTGATGCCGCGCAGCAGGGCGATGTAAGTCATCACTGGAATGCCCCCTCGTCCGTTTCCCCTCGGAGACTCTAGCACGACACGCCGTCCCCTGCGCCCTGATCTCCCACTCGCTCCTTATGTCTTTGCCCCGACACTCATTGCAGTCTGCCCCGCCTCTTGATAGCATCCTCTCAGCCAAACCGTCGAGCCCGCCCGATCACGAAGAATCCCGATGGAGCCCGTCATGCGCACCCTGATGATCCTGATGATCCTCGCCGCCGCCGCCGCGGCCCAGCCCCCCGCCGGCGACGCCGCCCTCGGGACCCGCTCGTACGACGACTACGAGAAGGCCGAGGTCTGCGCCGCCTGCCACGTGGACATCTACCAGCAGTGGACCCAGTCCATGATGGCCCAGTCCTACACTCACCACTGGGACGAGATCGAGTACTTCGAACTCGCCGTCCCCCACGCCGAAAAGGACGCCAAGGTGGCGGGCGTCAAGGCGGGCTGCAACGGCTGTCATGCCCCCATCTCGTTTTTGGCAGGCGACGTGCCGCCGCCCCGGCCCGAGGAAGGGTCCCGGGCGAACGAGGGCGTGACCTGCGACCTGTGCCACTCGATCACCGGCTTCGAGGGCGACACGCCCCACAACTTCAACTGGATCAGCGAACCGGGCCGCGTGAAGCAGGGCCCGAAGCCGGGCCTGTCGTCGCCCCACCACGACACGGTGGAGAACGACTTCCTCAAGTCCGCCGACTTCTGCGGCACCTGCCACAACGAGATGAGCCCCTACGGCGTGTGGGTGAAGTCGACCCACCTGGAATGGAGCGAAGGCCCCTACGCGGAGCAGGGCGTGCCGTGCCAGGATTGCCACATGCCCAAGGCCTGGGGACAGAACGCCACCATGTCGGAGCCGGGCATGATCGCCCAGCACCTGTTCCACGGCGCCCACGACGAGGGCAAGCTGCGCGGCGCCATCGAACTGCGCATGCATCCGGTGGAACGCGAGGTGGAGATCGACGGCAGCGTGCAGGTGAAGGTGCAGCTGTTCAACGGGAAGTGCGGCCACAAGGTGCCGTCGGGGTCGGTGGAGGACCGCATCATGTGGCTCCACGTCACCGCCACCGACAGCGAGGGCAAGCAGTACCACCTGCCGGTCGACCCCAAGAGCTTCGAGGGCGAGGAGACCACCATCGCCGCCGATGTGCTCGCCTATCAGGACATGGGCATCGCCCGCGGCGAACCCGACTTCCCGGGCGTGCAGCGCGACGGCGTGCCGGTGGGCGACCGCATCTTCCGCATGGCCTACTTCGACCCCCAGGGACGCATGACGATCCAGCAGTGGAACACGGCGTCGCTGGGGCCGGACTACCGCATCGGCCCCCGGGAGACCAAGGTCGAAACGTTCACCTGGGAACCGCCCGCCGACGCGGCGCCCGGCCCGGTCACCTTCTCCGCCGTACTCAACTACAAGCGCCTGCTGCAGCCGGTGGCCGACCTGCTCGGCGTGCCGGCGGACGAAACCGAAACCGTCGTCATCAACTTCGCCTCGACCACGGTCGAGCTCTACGAATAAGGAGACCCCCATGAAGACCTGCCTGGCCGCCCTGGTGCTGCTGATCGCCGCAACCACCCTCGTGCCCGACGACGCCGGCGCGATCCCCGCCTTCGCCCGACGCCACAAGCTGTCGTGCACCACCTGCCACGCGCCCTTCCCGCGCCTCAAGGAGTTCGGCGAGGAGTTCGCCGGCAACGGCTTCACCATTCCCGAGAGCGACAGCGAACGCGACTACGTGAAGACGGGCGACGAGCTGCTGAAGCTGAACAAGGACTTCCCCGTCGCAGGCCGCTTCGACGCCTTCGCGGTCTGGGACGACGCCAAGGACATCGACCTCGACCTGCAGTCGCCCTGGGGCCTGAAGCTGCTCTCCGGCGGCAACCTGGCCCCCAAGGCGGGCTACTACTTCTATTTCTACATGTCGGAGCGCGGCGAGGTGGCCGGCATCGAAGACGCCATCATCCACTTCGACGACGTCTTCGACAGCGGCGTCGACGTGGTCGTCGGCCAGTTCCAGACCTCCGACCCCCTGCTCAAGCGCGAGCTGCGCCTGACCTTCGAGGACTACCTGCTGTACAAGGCCAAGGTCGGCGGCTCGAACACCGACCTGACCTACGACCGCGGCGTGATGCTGTCCTACGGCTTCGAACAGACGGCCAGCGACTTCGTGGTGACCGTCACCAACGGCAACGGCAAGGGCGAAGCCGACGAGCACCGCCAGTTCGACGACAACAGCCACAAGAACGTCGGCCTGCGCTATGTGCAGGGCCTGGGCGAACGGCTGAACGTCGGCTTCTTCGGCTATGCGGGCCGGGACAATCCCCTGGAGTTCGACCTCTTCGGCAACGTCGTGGATATGACCGAGAACGACGTGACCTACTGGGGACCGGATGTGTCGGTGGATCTCGGGGCCGTGGCCTTCACTGGCCAGTATCTCCTGCGCACCGACTCCGACCCCAACCTCAGCTCCGGCCTGATGGACGTGGAGACGAAGGGGATCGTCGCCGAGATGATCTACACTCCGGCCGGCGACCTCTCGAAGCACTGGTTCACGGTCCTGTACAACCGCATCGACTCGGACGTCGACGACCTCGACCACGAGTCCCTCACCTTCGGCACCACCTACATGATGGCGCGCAACCTGCGGCTTACGATGGAATACACCCGTGACCTCGAGCACGAGACGAACCGGGTGGTGGTGGGGACGGTGACGGCGTTCTAGGCCGCATCAGCACTGAGAACCGACGACGAGGGCCCCGCGCATCGCACGGGGCCCTCGTTCGCCGCAGGTATCAGGTCGGTCGGCCTCGTCGAGGCGGTTCGCTCAGGTCGCCGCCATCTCCGCGTCGAAGAACTCCACCTCTCCGGTCTCGAGCGAATACTCCGCGCCCACGATCCGCAGACCACTGTCGCGCACAAGTCCCTCGAGGATCCCGGACCCGTGACGCAGCTGCTCCACGGAGGTGCGGATGTTCGCCCGCACGGCCCGGCGCACAAGCTCGTCGTGATCCAGTTCGCGCCCCTGGTCGAGCAGCGGCAACACCGAGGGCAGGATGCGGTTGACGATCGAGAGGGAGTTGGGCGACGGGCTTTCCGACGGCCGTTCGATCTCGTCGATGGTCGCCAGCACGGCGCCGCACCTCGAATGCCCCAGCACCACGACCAGCCGCGTGCCGAACTTCTCGGCCGCGAACTCCACGCTGCCGATCTGGGTGCTGGCCACGATGTTGCCGGCCACGCGGATCACGAAGAGATCGCCGAGGCACTGGTCGAACACGATCTCCACCGGCACCCGGGAGTCCGAGCAGCCGAGGATCACGGCGAAGGGTTCCTGTTCGCCGCCGAGCTTGCCCTGGCGGGTCTGGCAGGTGATGGCGTCGTGGCCGTGCAGGTCGGCTGTGAAGCGGTCGTTGCCTTGCTTGAGCCGGTCGAGAGCTTCGTGGGCGGAAATCATCGCATCTCCTGGTGGCGGGTCCTGGCGTCGGTCGGTTCGGGGATCAGTTCGAACCATCCCCGACCAACGCCGCAATCCACTCCCCATCCCCCATCCCCTCGGGCACCGTCACGACATCGATGCGATACCCCAGCTCCCGCATCGTCGACTCGATCGTCGCGAGGCGGTCGCCGGCGATCAGGCGGGTGACCAGGGTATAGGGAAGGTCTGTACTCCGACCGGTCAGGGCGGCGCGCAGATGATCGGCGGAGAATCGATCGTCCTCGAGAAAAAGATGATCGACGCAGAGCACGATACGGCGGAACAACTCGGGACGCTGCAGCCCGGCGGCCAGAGCCGCATCGGCCCCCGCCCCCAGGCCCACCAGCGTCACGTCGTCGGAGTGGAAGAGATTCCGAGCCCAGCTCACCGCCATCTCGGTCTGCCGAGATGCCTTATCCACGGCCAGGCCGGTGTTGCCGTGGGACTGGGGAACCAAGACGATGGTGCCGGCATCGGCGCCGAGGGCGGCTCCCAGATCGGCGGCCGTCTGCTCCTCGACGCCCGGACTCGCCGGCACGACGACCAGCAGGCGCAGTTGCTCCTGTTCACGATATCCGGAGGGCAGGTGCATCATGCACAGCCTCTGGGTCATGGTGTCTACGGAGAAGCCGCCCGTGAACAGGCCGGCATCGGGCAGGCAGGAGCCCCCGGCCTCACAGGTCTCGATCATGCCGACCAGGTCGTCGTAAATGTCGTGCACGTGAGCGGTCGGATCCTGGGGGTGTCGACGGTCAAGCTCCCGGGCCAGGACGAAGAGCCGGTACCGGAGGATCTCGCTTTCGGGATTCTCCATATCGTAGATGCGCACGTTGAGAGACTCCAGCCAGTCGTCTTCGAAACGTGAAAATGATTCTTCCACGGTCATGGCCCCGCCGTCTTCGTCCTCGAGCGACGCCCGCAACCGATACTTCCCCGTGGGCAGATCGGAAACGTCCAGGGAATCGTCGAAAAAGTTGAGCCCCTCCTCGCAGACCAACTCCCTCACTACGTCGCCTGCGCCCTCGATCGGAGAACCGTCGTTGTTCAAAACCTCGAACCGACAGGTCCTCGTCGCACCGTCCTCCGACCAGAGGACATACTCGAGGTCGACCGTCTCCCCCTCGATCATCCGGTCGTAAAGGCGTCCCTTCATCACCGGCCTGGTACGGTCGCTCGTCCAGAAGCTGATCGGCACGAAGCGGCGCCACGGTTCCTGCTCGTAGCTCAGCCGCCCCTCGGGCATGAGCGAGAGGATGGATCGATCAGCCGAGCCGCCGGCTCCCAGATAGAAGACGTTCAGTCCCATCTCCTGGTCCAAGGGCGGTCCGTAGGGATGAAACAAATCCCAGGGCAAGGCAACCTTGAACCGAAGCATGTCCCCGTTACGCTCGACGACGGGTGTGATCTCCGGCAACCGGCGCATCAGAACCTCGCCGTCATGGCCCACCAGATAAGTGCGGGGATCTTCGTCCACGGCCCCAATCCCGACAGAGTGATATCTCTGGGATTCGTAGTCGTCGGGTGAGATGGGTCGGACCAGGTTGATCAACAGGCCGCTGCCGCCGTCCCAGGGCAGTTCATCGAGGAGCCCGCCGGGGTCGACGACCGTCGCTGCGATGGTGAACGCCTCGCGATCGAAACTCAGGGTTAGATCCGCCCGAGGACCGACAACGCCTGGCGTGGGTTCAGGGCCGGCATGGAGCGGAACATCCTCGACGGAATATCCATCCTCGAGGGTCAGTGCACGTAAAAAGTACATGTCACGAAAAACCGCTTCGTGACGTGAGACCAGGTCCTGGAATCGCGGGTCATCACGTAGGGGGTTGAGGCTGCGGTCGTTGTCGATGAGTCGGAAGTTCGTATAACCGCTGGCGAGTGCCGATTCGAGATCGGCCAGGGCGCGGTCGTGATCATTGAGCAGGAGATCCAAGCAGGCCAGATTGTAGAGCATGGTGCCTTCACCCGGATGATCCTCCAGGTACTCGACAAGGGTCTCACGGGCCTCGGTCACCCTTCCCGCCTGAGCCAGATGGACCATGCGCAACGTGATCGCATCGCGATCAGGCGACACCGAGCCCACGGCCCCATGATCAGAGGACACCCCGCCGGCACAACCGCAAAATAGAAGAAGCCAGAAGAGCTGGCCCGGATGTCCGATCGCCCATGACGTCGATCTCATCTCCCTCACCCCATTCCGAAAGCCCCTGGCAGATGATAGAAATCAGAGTGTCACAGGGTCCGGAGAGGTGCAAGAAGGGAGATCCGACATATCAGTGAAGAACAAATAATAAGGGGGGCTCTAGAAGCCCCCCTCCCATGCTATCGAACGACGTCGATTAATTCAGCACGACGGTGATCGTATAACCAGGCGCATGCACGCCGACGATAGCATCAAGAGCCACGACCGTCAGGGTCGCGCCCACGTTCCACGTGTCATCGGTGGTGACCATGGTAATGTCCAACAGGTTGCCCTCGTCGGCAGCGCCGCCCACGGAAACCGTGAAGGCCGACAGGTTCAGACCGGCGACATCGTCAGTATCCACGAACGAAGCGTTCACGGAAGCACCGATGATACTGGTACAGGTGAAAATACCGGGGGAATACCCGGTGGGATCGAACGAGATGAAGTTCGGGTCGGTCATGGCGACGGCGGCGTCCGTCGTCACGGTCAGGGCACCGTCGTGATCGGCGACCTGGCCGAAGTCCATCTGAGTGACCTGGGCGAGCGAGATACCTTCCACGACCTCGACGGCCGCGGACGTCACCAGATCGAAGGCCATCGCATTGACGGCACACAGGGTGACGAACACCAGAGTTGAGACTGTCTTGAGGTTTTTCATTGCACACTCCTTTATCGGGTTATTTCCGTTCCGTCGTACTGGCGGGTTGGACCTCAATTCTCAACCCACGGATGTCATCGGAAATCTGGGGAAAGGCTTGAGTACTTTTTTCAGACTTTTTCTTCCCCCCTTCAATCGGGCTTGATTGCATCCAATACGTCCTAATTGGGGCTTCTTGTCCCCTATCGCCCTTCGTGTTACACTCCAGTCCGCAGCAGAGGGCGCCCCCACCGGCCCTGATCCACGACATCTTGGCCCACGCACCTGAGACCCGGATCATGACATCGCAAAGAATCATCCTACTGCTCGTCTCCGCCATCCTGGCCCCTGCCGCTTGCGTTCAAGCCGCGGTCCTGCAGACATCTGCACGGGTTCGGATCATGCCCTGCGTTGAAATCGAACGTCTCGACACCCCGACCCCCTTCAGCTCCAGCCTTCCTGGAGACGCGATGTCCAGCACTACGACCTTCCGTGTGACCGGCCCTCCCGATCATGCCTTCGACGTGAAGCTGACAGCCTCATCGACAACAAAGACAGCCGGCACCGCACTGAAGTCGGCCGTCATTCTTCATCGTGCTGATGGGGAGTTTCTAGTGTGTCTTGAGGACAGCCCAGGCCCCTGCCATCTCTTCATCGCCTACGAGTAGAATCCATCGACGCCTACTTCCCGGTACAATTGCGGTCCCGAGGCAGGCGCAGGGGGACACGGAGGGGTTGCTGCATGTCGGGTCCACTCTTATCAGGACGAATCGCGACCGGCGCCTCTCGGCTCAAAGAAGCCGTCTCGCCATCGTCTACGAGCCCCCCAACGGATTCCGAGTCTGCGGCCAGGTCGCTCGTGGGCGGATACTCGTCGTTATCGGATTGGAGTACGACAGCCGTAGCCATTACCGGGCTGCGGACCGGCTTCTTCCTTCTGAGTACGATGTCGGGACCGGCCACATAGCCGCCTCTTCCGGGAACGATCACGGTGACCGGATCTGGAATCTCATAGATCCGGCTGTTCATCGTCGAGGGAATCACGAGCAACTCGTAGGTTCCCGGCATGACGCCCGAGAAATAGTAGAACCCGTCGAATTCCGCGACCGTGGAATGCATCCGTTCGCCGTCGCGGTTCAGGAGTTCGAGGCCGACATGCCGCAACAGGGCATCGGGCTGGTCGGCGTCGACGACGCTGCCTTCGATCTCGCCGGCGTAGGCAAACGCCAGTTCCACGTCGACGATGCCTCCCGGATGACCCAGAACATTGGCACCCTTGGATACGGGGATCAGGAACGGGTCGTCCACCGTCGCTAAATCCAGTTCGATTGTTTGGGGACGATGAGCCACGACTCCAGGCAGCAGGGCGATACCGTTCTCGTTGGTCCTGATATCCCGCCAAGCGGTCAGGTTCAGGAACCCGACGTCTTCCAGGGGGAGATCGTAGTTGTCGTAGACGCCATCGCTGTCCAGGTCGATATAGGTCCTCACCGACGCCGCACTCCGGTTGGCCATTCGGCGATGTGTCGAGGCCCATGTATTGGAGCGGTGGTCCCTGGCCAGGAACGTGCCCACGGTGATACCGAAGGTCGTCCCGATATCCTCATACCAATTGAGATTGGCGCCCAGGGTGAAGCGATCGTAAAGACGCGTCACCTCGATGTTCAAGCCGTCGTTGCCAAATTCGCTCTGCAGGTAATGGTTGATACGAAGCGTGGCCTGCAACTGATCGGAACGATATGCGGTCGCCGTGGCGGAAGCGGAACGCACCCGCGACGGTCCGAGCATGTAGCTGACATCGCCGCGCAGGGAAACAGGACCTACCCATGTGCGCATCAGGAACGTACCGATCAGGGTGTCGTCCCTGTAATCCGAATATGTGAGCCGACGCGAACGGAGCGTATGGGACAGCAGGACCTTGCCCTGGTTACCGGAGAGGCGGAACTGATATTCCTGATCTCTGATCAAGTCCCTGCCGAGATACTGCCGATCGAGGGTAGAGAGGCCGTAGAAGAGACTACGCCGGGCCCGATGCATCAGATGGCCGCTGCTCTGCATCACGGTTTGACGTCGGATGTATTGGACGCCGTCGGGCGATTCGGCGCGGTAGGCGTCGTTGGTGCTCGATTGGAACAGGATGTTCTGCCCCAGGTAAGTGGTGCGCGCACCCAGAGACGCCGCTTCGCCGCCATCGGTGCTGGCAGCCACGATGCCCTCAACATTCACCGGACCCACCGAATTGTGGCTGGTCAGGCTCGTGTACAGATTCCTCTGATCCCCGAAGCTCAGACTGGACAGATCCAGCACCAGGGCGTTGCGGTTCGAAAACGCATAGGCGAGTTCGAGCTGCTGGTTCCACGGTCTTTGGGGCGTCAGAGAGCCGTTGGTTTCGTCCGTCAACAGCGACGACCCTTCATGGATCATCGTCGCGGTGTACTTCAACTCACCGACATCGATCATCTCGGGGCTGATGTTGGCGTAGTCCATGACCGTACGCTTCTCGCCGCGCGGACCGTAGAGCATGGTACGGAAGTTGTTGTTGCCCACGACCATAGGCACGTCCTCGAAAACGTAACGTCCGTCTTCGCCCACCTTCTGGAAGTCGTAGAGAGTGCCGTTGATGTACAGCTCCGCCTCCCAGCCCGGGGGTGCATCGCCGCGAACGTCGGTGTTGTCGAACTCGCGACTGCGGTTCAGATCCTGATTCGATAGCGAGAAACCGAATCCCCGCTTGGAGCCCGAGATCAAAGGAATGCGGGAAATATCCAGATCGCCGAACTCGTAGCTGGTCGCACCCGCCCTGCCGAGCAGCCTTCCGTCGGGATCCCAGCGCCCCGCCTTGAGACGGGCGGTCGTGCGACTTTGTTCTTCCGTACCGACATAGGTCAAAAAGAGATTGCTGGACAACCCCGCGATATCGGCCCAGCTCTGGGAAGAAAACCGCCTCTGAACACCATCATCGGTGGAGTTCAAGGCCATCGTGGCATTGGTCATGGGCCAGCTCCACATGCGGTAAGGAGCGACCCAAAGAGGGTAGGCTTCCTCGTCGCGACCGTGGGCCGAAAGCCAGACGGCTCGCTGCTCGTCGCGGCGACGACGATCCTGATACGGCAGCACCTCGCAGGGCGTCACCGTCACGTTCATGCGGGCCATGTTGATGTCCAAGACGATGGGGAGCCACTGTTGGAGCAGATCGGAACGGACATAGAGATCACCGTCGTCGTTGCCGACCGACGACGGCGGCAAAGCGATGGTTCCCGCCCCGAGTTCCACGCTGCCCGTTTCCAGGTTGAGATGGAAGGGTCGGGATTCGTCTATGATCCAGCCATCAGCGGAACCGGTGAGCACATCGACCATGATGGCCAGTTCGAGGATCGAAGCGATTTCACCCAAAGGCATCATCACGGCGTCGCCATGCTGGTAGGCCAGCAGACCATGTCCGCTGCTCGTACGCTCAAGACGCACTTCCAGAACGAGCAGATCATCGTTGTTCAGGTCGACCATATAAGAAGTGTCTGTTGGGGCGAGCGAGGAAGATGGGAACGGATCCGTCTGCTGGGCACAGACGTCCGCGGTCGTGCTGACGAAGCAGCCAACCGTCACCAGGATCGCGAGGACCCTGACGATTCCTGTCGTCCAGGTCGTCATTCCGTTCCGATGCCCTCCGTCCCGAGTGTGATCACGAGTTCAGCGACCTGGTCGCCGTGCATATCCGGTGTTTCGGTGTAGACGACCCGCAACAGTCCCGATCTCAACAGCGCGGGATTGACTCCCTTGAGACGAATTGTCTTGGTCCGCTTCGTCAGCGGCGAGTACACAGCCAGGCCCCTGGCGATATAGATGTTCTGCTCTGTGCCGTCAGGGGCGATGTGGAACACGTCGAAATCACCATAGACCGACCGGTCCCCATGGCGCTCCATGTCCACGGTCAGCAGGGGATATTCCAGATCTGGATCATCAAGAACGAGCCGCGGGTTGGTGAGCGCGATACTGGCTTCGGGATCGCCGAAGCGGGCCAGAATCGGAATCACGGTCTCGACCGTGACGACGGGCTGAACGGACAGCATTTCGTCATCGGCGGCCCGCTGATTCGATTCGATGTCCTCGAGTCGAGGTGTCGGTGGAATCGAGCGGATGGACAGGTGGGTCCTGAATTCCACGTTGTCGGGGAACTCCCCACGTGGCCGACGGACCAGCAGGCGGATTGTCTGGGCGGATTGGGGTGCGATCGTCACCCGCCGCGGTGAGAAACTGATGAGCTCGTCGGCAAAGTACTCGCCTGGCTCTGCTTCCTCCACCGAGATGATATCGCCGTCTTCGAGCATTCTCCGGTTCACCAGAGCAATCCTGTACGTATTGGTCGTCGAGGTCCGGTTCGACAGAAAGACCGTGGCCGATCGCGTCCTTCCATCAAAAAGGACCCGCAAAGGTGTCACCGAGACCCCTTGGGCATGGCATGCCTGTGGCCCCAAACCACCCACGACCGACACGATAACAGACACAATCAAAGCGACAGAAAACGTGGTCAGACGCATCCAAGAACCTCCAAGGTGATAACCCATTGGGCATGAACCAATTACACGCCCGGGCGTAATCCTACCGATAGGGGTTTTGCAACCGCTGTGCCCAGAAGATGAACTGCTAGTTGTAAATAGTGGTGATGGTGTAGGAAACGGTCTGGCCGGCGCCGACACTCGCTTGAGCGTCGTCGATCGTGAGGGTGGCCCCGATGGTCAACACAAGCTCGCCGCTGGGGTCCAGGGTAGCTGCCACGAGGGGAATGTTGCCTTCGCTCGAGGTGAAGTTGCTCAGGCTCAGACCGTTGGAACCCGCCGTAGAGATGGAAACGTCCACGGCGGTACTCGGGTCGCCTGTAATGGTGCAGATGGCGGAATAGGGCGTGCCGCCGTAGTGAATGAACTGCGGATCCGACACGATGGCGTCGGCAAGACCCAGTACGACCGAGCCGTTGCGGTCGGCGATCTGCCCAAAGTCCATCTGCTGGTCGGAAACAATCGAAACGGCGGCTTTGTCAACTGGCAAGAAGTCCCGATCATCGATGCTCCGCGCCTTGGGATCGATTTTTTGAGCCGAGGGCGAGCCCTGAGCCATCAGGCAGATCACGGCGCAAAGGGCCCCTTGGGCCCACCACCGAGATCGAGATCCTGCCATCAGGCGCATGAAATTCATCCCCCACAAAGCCGCATACAACGAAGATGATCGCCGTACGCAACACGGTTGTTAGCTAACACCAATAAACTCAACGAATTCGCCTCCTCCTCCAGGGAAGGGATCACGAAACGTTTCTTCCTGAACCTTCAGGATAGCAGGGGATGTGCCATAGATTTTGCAATCACTTCACGGATCGGCTACCTACGCACCCTGCACATATCCCTCACGATCAACCTGTTACAAGTTGCTGATATCTTCTCTTCGGGGATTATCCAATAATCTCCAGGAATGCTCGAATCCGTTCGGGCGTCTCTCCGTGTGTTTACCTGGCACCATGACTCGAGGTTCAGTTCGACATGACGCTCCGACTCCGTGAAGTTCAGCTCCGTCTGGGCGACGACGAAAACCAGCTTCCGCGAAGAGTGGCGAAGCTGATCGGCCTTTCCGCTGAAGATGTCCTGGATCTGAAAATTGTTCGCAAGGGCATCGACGCCAGGCACAAGCCCGACGTCCTGCGTGTCTATGAAGTGGAATTCCGTTGCCGTGACGAAGCAGCGCTGCTGGCGAAAAAGCCCCTGCCCAACTTGAGCCTGGTCGAACCCCTGCCCGCACCCGTCACATACTTCTTGTCGAGCATACCCCGGGTGCTTGTGGTGGGCATGGGGCCGTCGGGACTGTTCGCCGCTCTGAAGCTGGCCGAGCAGGGCGCTCGAGTCCATCTGATCGAACGCGGCCATCCGGTCGAAGAGCGTATCCGTAAAGTGAGGGATTTCTGGGCCGGCGGCCCCCTGGATCCCCAGAGCAACATCCAGTTCGGCGAAGGCGGAGCGGGCACCTTTTCAGACGGCAAACTGAACAGCCGGCTCAACCATCCGTGGATGCGCCAGGTGCTCGAAACCCTGGTCCGCTTCGGCGCGCCGGAAGAGATCCTTTGGCAGGCCAAGCCGCACGTCGGCTCCGACCGACTGCGTCTGGTGCTCATTCACTTCCGTCAGCAGCTCATCTCCCTCGGGGTCGACGTCAGGTTTTCGACCCGCCTCGACGGGTTGCTGCTTCAGGACGGACGAATCTGCGGCGGCCTGCTCGACTCCGGCGAAGAACTGGCCTGTGATCACCTAGTGCTCGCACCGGGACACAGCGCCCGAGATACCTACCACATGCTGCAGCAGGCAGGAGTCGCACTGGAACCCAAGGCCTTCGCCGTGGGGCTGCGGGTCGAACACCCCCGTGAGTTGATCAATCTCATCCAGCTTGGTTACAAGAATCACCCCCAGCTCCCGGCGGCCGAATACTCCCTGGCCTGGAACGACAAACAGACCAAGCGTGGAATCTATTCGTTCTGCATGTGCCCCGGCGGCGTGGTGGTCAATTCATCATCGGAAGAGGGCGGGATCGTCGTCAACGGCATGAGCCTCTACCGTCGCGACGCGGAACTGTCGAACAGCGCCCTGGTGGTTTCGGTCCGGCCCGAAGACTTCTCGGGTGACGATCCGTTGGCGGGCGTTCGCTTTCAGCGACAGTGGGAACAGGAGGCCTTCAAGGCCGCCGGCAACAGCTGGCACGCGCCTGCTCAGCCGTTGCTCGAATACCTTCACGGTCGAGGCGGCCGCCTGCACTCATCCTGCCGGCCCCAGGTGGTCCATGCCGATTTGAAGCTCTGCCTCCCGGACTTCGTCACGGACGGCATCTGCAAGGCGCTGCCTCACTTCAACCGGCGGATGCCCGGATTCGTGGGACCAGAAGCGACCTTGATCGGTGTGGAAACCAGAACCTCGGCGCCTTTGCGCATTCTGCGGGGCGAGAGCGGGGAATCACTCAGTCATCCCGGTCTGTATCCCCTTGGCGAGGGAGCGGGCTATGCGGGCGGCATCATGAGTGCGGCGGTCGACGGGCTCAAGACGGCGAATCTCATTCTCCAAACATGCCAACAACAGTGACCTACCCGTGCACCCCCGCCGCCTCGCCCCCGGTACGCACGACGAATTCGTTGTACGAGCCGTCGTAGATCACCGGCGGCCGTGCCGTGGCCCCGTCGCCGCTGCCGGGCTGCAGTTCGAGGACCCGGTTGCTGAGCCCCCGCAGGAACGTCCGGTCGTGGCTGACGAAGAGCATGGTCCCCTCGAAGTTGCAGAGAGAGGCCACCAGCATCTCTTTGGTTTCGAGATCCAGGTGGTTGGTGGGTTCGTCGAGGATCAGGAAGTTCGGCGGATCGAAGAGCATCACCGCCAGAACCAGTCGCGACTTCTCCTCGCCCGAAAGAATACGGATCGGCTTCTCCACGTCGTCGCCGCAGAACTGGAATGCGCCCAGAAGATTGCACAGCACGCCCCTGTTCTCGATGGGAAAAGCCTGCTGCACGTGCTCATAGACCGTGAGTGCCGGGTTGAGTTGCTCCAATGACTGTTGGGCGAAGTAACCAACCTTCAGATTGGCTCCGAGCCGGACGCTGCCTGTGTCGGGCGCCAACGTTCCCGCCACAAGCTTCAACAGCGTGGTCTTGCCGGCGCCGTTGCAGCCCAACACGCACCAGCGCTCGGTGCGCCTGATCTTGAGGCTGAAGTCGTCATAGACGACGCGACGTCCATAAGCCTTGGACAGGCTCGTCAGCTCGGCCACCTGATCTCCCGATCGCCGCGGCTGGCGAAAATGGAACTCCACGACCCTGCGCCTTCGCGGCGGCTCGACCAATTCGATCTTGTCGAGCTTCTTGACCCGGCTCTGCACCTGCGCCGCCTTGGACGCATGCGTGGAAAACCTCTCGATGAAGCGCCGCTCCTTGGCCAGCATCGACTGCTGGCGCGCAAAGGTCGCCTCGCGGTTGGCCTCTGCAATGGTCCTCTGCAGAACGAAGTCGTCATAGTTGCCCGTGTATGCGAGGAACTCGCCGCCGTCGATGTCCACGATCCTGCTGACGATCCGATTCATGAAGTCCTTGTCGTGACATGTCAGCAGCACTGCACCCGGATAATCCTTGATGAACTTCTCCAGCCAGAGGATCGACTCGATATCCAGATGGTTGGTGGGTTCGTCCATGAGCAGCACGTCGGGCCGGGCCAGCAGCACCCGCGCCATGCCGATGCGCATCTTCCAGCCCCCCGACAGAGCCCCCACGTCGCCGTCGATCTGATCGGCGTCGAACCCCAACCCCTGGAGCACCTCCCGAGCCCGGGCTTCGAGGTCGTATCCGCCATGGCTCTGGTAGGCATCCAACACCTCGCCGAAGCGGTGGAGAATCTTCTCCATCTCGCCCGCCCGTTCCGGATCACCCATGGCCAGTTCAAGATCCTTCAGCTCGTGGTGCAGTTCGCCCAGCTCGCCGCTGCCGGCGATGGTTTCGTCGAGAACCGAGCCTCCGGCCATTTCGCCGATGTCCTGGCGGAAATACCCGATCGTCGTGCGCCTGGGGACGGAGACCACCCCCTCGTCGGGGACCTCCTCCCTGGCGATCATACGAAAGACGGTGGTCTTGCCGGACCCGTTGGGCCCGACCAGACCGACCTTCTCGCCGGGATTGAGCTGGAAGGATGTCTCTACAAACAGGATCTGACGCCCGTAGCGCTTGGATATGTTGGTCAGGTTGATCATGAGTGGACTACGGTGCTCCTGGCGGGTCGGGGGCTGGATCGGAACGGACATCACCGCCGGGGTCGACAGCTGAGCACAGGAATATAGTACGTCAAAGGCCAGGACGCCGGGTTAACACCGCTCAGCGCTCTCTCCACCCGGCGGTCCGACACAAGCCACAGCAGCGGTTCAGGTTCTTGATTTCTCCCCAAGATCGCGATCATACCTGCCAGAGGCCGAAGTGGATGCCGCCCTGGTTATATATGGCAAACCTGCCGTGACCGGGAATTTCCAGCGGAGGATGGGCGATTTCGCCGTTGCCCATCAGTGTCGTTCAGCCATCCAGCATGAATCCATAATCCTATATTCGCCACGCAAGCCCCACATGGGTCCTGTAATACCAGCTGTCCAAGATACTCGAGGCATGTCCAGCATCGATTTTTACCAACACATCGACACGGGGTGACACATTCATTCTTGCGCCAACGAGGAACCCATACCCCAGCCCATGTCCCCACGTCCCACCATAATTATCGTAGTGACTCGAGTAGCTATAGCGCACGCCATGAATCCCGACATGCCCCCCTACAAACGGCTCCACATCTCCCATACGGAATGCATATTCAAGGAAAGCGCTCCCGGTATACCTCCAAAACTTGTCACGCAGAGCGGCCTCTAGCTGGGGAGGAGTTCTCTCATACCCCAATTCCAGCTGGTCCACGCCAACAGCCACACCCAGAGTGATTCTGTTTGAGAGAACTGCACCAATATCGAGCCCGGCACTTCCATCCGGGCCCAGATCATATTTAAGGCCATCTCGATAAATCGTAATACCCGAAGATAGTGAGATGCGGTAACGCCGATTCGCTGAGTCGGCAGATTCTGCAGATGCTGCAGATGCTGCGAGTACCAAGATCATGGCGATATATATGATCGTCGCTCGTTTCATCAATCGGCTCTTGTAACTAGTCGTCAAATGTACCTACCCACGCTTCCACGTTGAAAGAATTGAAGTGATCAACAGACCAAATCCCAAACCCACCAAAATGCTGCCAACGAAAGCGAACACGGATTCCTGGAGGAAAAAGAACCCGACACCGGTTCCAACGAGCACTCCGCCGCCGATTGCCCAGGTGCTTTTATCGATCCCATGGTTTGAGTCACCCATCTCGGCTCCATTTCATTGGCTGTCATTTGATCACTGAATTCTTGCCCCAGGAGCCGCCGCGTCAGATCACCGGTACAGTTCCAGCACTCCCGCATCGACCCACCATATATCTCCGTCGCGGCTGAAGAACAGGAATCTTCCATCCGGAGAAACACTCGCGCACATCTCGGTGCCCTCAGAGTTGAGAGCCTCCAGGTTCCTCGGCTCTGTCCACCCGCCACCTTCAGCCCGGAACGAAACATACAGGTCCGCTTGCCCCTTGGCGTCGCCCCGACCCTGCGAGTCAAATACGAGGCAATCTCCGGCAGGCGCGATATACCCGTGCGCGCTGCCACCCGCCGCCCGCGTGAAATGCGGGTCCACCGAC
>CALEMW010000063.1 GCA_937910695.1 uncultured bacterium | reverse complement strand
GCGTTGCATGCAGGCTTTGAAGTAGTAGGCGAGGTATGCCTTCGGGTCAATCTCGTTGAGCAGGCAGGTCTTGACCACCGAATACATGCAGGCGGCGAGCTCGCCGCCCCAGCGTGAATGGGTTCCAAGGAAGTTGTTGCGTCCGAGGGCACAGCCTCTCATGTCGTTTTCCATCAGATTGTTGTCCATCGGGAGTTCGGGGTGTGCCACGAACAAAGTCAGTCCCTCCCAGTGCGCGATCATCGAAGCCAGGGCCTTGGTCTGAGCGTTATGGGCGCATTTTTCGTCAAGTTCTTTGCGCATGTCCTGGATGGCCTCCCTCAGCCGGGTGTCGTACTCAAGGAAGAGTTGTCCGTCCTTGGGGTGGTTGACCCGCTCGTTGTTGATTCTGTAGAGGTTGGCGATTTTCAGCACCCAGGCATCGGCCCATTCGCAAAGGCTGGTATTGGCGGGGTATTTCTTCCCGATGTCAATGAAATCCCTCCTGACATGCGCCCAGCAGTACGCGAGAAGCACAAGTCCGTACCGCATCAGGGTTTTGTAGGCCGAATATCTGTCCACGTTCATTGTCTTCATCTGCTCGGGAGCTATCTCCACGGGGTCGGTGTCCAGTTCCAGGCCGTTGTCTTCCAGTTGCTTGACGTCCAGGTTGAAGAGGGTTTTCAAGGGGACGGCCGCCGCCCTTGTCTGATCCAGCACGAAGGCCACAATGTTCTCTGACCGATAGCCCCACATGTACCAGAGTGACTTGCATTCCGCCAGGAACATCCGCCACCGGGTTTCGTCCGCGTGCCAGTGTCCCGCGAGCCTCAGTTCCAGGATCATTGCGTCGTGCAAGGGCTTGAGATAGTCGGCGTGTATTTTGCGCAGCCCGTTGAACACCATTCCCGATCTGACGTCGATGCCCGCCTGGACCATTTCGAACAACTGCCGGTTCACCGGCATGTGCGACATGAACTTGGCGATCAGGATGTCCACCCATATTTCCGTCGCGAACTTTCCTTTTGGGATAAGCTGGGCGGGCGGCGGTGCGGTGATGATCGTCGGCAGTCTGGCGCAAGCGCAGGTTGGCCCGTAGACGACGCGCACGATCCTGCGCAGCAGGTACTGTTTCTTTACGGTGACCTGGTAGGAAACGGCTTCGAGCCCCGCTTTCTCGACTCCCGGCTTCCCACATTCGGGGCAGATCAAATCTTGTGCAGGGATTTCCACCAGCACTTCTTCGACCGGGAGGTTATCCGGGATTTTCCTGCCACTGCCCGGGTGCCCATGTTTTGCCCCGCGGCGTTTCTTCTTCTCCTCCCCCGGCGGGGCGGGCGGCGGCTCCGGGCCGGCCCCCTCCCGAATGACAGCGGCGGTGGCGCTGTCGACGACCACGGCATCGCTCCCGAGATCAATGCCCGCGAGCTTGAGCTTCTCGCTTTTCACCGCAAAGAGCATCGACGCGAACTTGTT
>CALEMW010000062.1 GCA_937910695.1 uncultured bacterium | reverse complement strand
GTCCCGCCATAATAGCTGACGACACGCTTCCCGTTCTCTTCGAGGAACGACTGGACGTCTTTGATGTCGTCGGTGAAGCGGCACCAGACGACGGCGGGGCCGCTGTGCTGTTCCAGCACGTCCCACAACACTTCGAGTCGTCGGCTCGATATCAGAGACGACGTCTGTATCGTAACGTCGTCGCCATCTTCGTTGGTGGCCTCCATCGTCTCGATGACGTGACCGCAAACGATCTGCTGCAGACGGATCAGTCGCACCGCCGCATTGGCGGGCGTCGCGATGCGATGGGCGCGGAGGTCAGTGATCAGCTCATCCCTCACTGCGCGATAGAGTTTCCGTTGCTCGTCGGTCATCGGCACCGGCCGCCTCTCGTAGGTCTTCTCCGGCAGGCCCAAGACGTCCTTCGGCACCACGAACGTGTACGGCGCGATCTTACGGATCAATTCCTCGACATTACGATAGCCTGTGACCTTCACGACACCGAAGGCGGCGCCACGGAACGCCGGCATCAATGTGCAGTAGCGATTGCGGAACGAGTAGAACGACGTCTGGTTGATGATGCCGTGGCTGAGATATTCGTACTGCATGTAGAGGTCTTCGAGACCCTTCGTGATCGGGGTACCACTGAGGTTCACCCGCACGACGCTGTACTGACGCAGCTTGAGGATTGCCTTCGAGCGAGCGGCGCGGTGGTTCTTCCCTCGCGAGGACTCGTCGAATACGAACATGCAGCGGCCAGACGCCATGAAGGCACGAGCCGCCTTGAAGGCCTTACCTGACTCGGACGAAAACGACTCGACGTTGAAGGTAAGTATGCGGAGACGACGGGGGGCTGACGCAGGAGGCGACCCGACCATCACCGGCACCTTCCGCGTCGGCGACCACACCGCCGCCTGATAGCGGACGGCAGCACTGAGGTGTTCGGGGATGGCACGGAGGACCCACTGCTTGTGGACACCGTTCGGCGCGACGACGACAAGCGTATCGATTTCGTCGCGCAAGAATTTATCGGCCGCGATGTCGAGCGACATCTTGGTCTTACCGGTGCCCATCGCGACCGGCGCCAGAGCAATCTCCGTCATGTGCCGGGCGGCGGCGAAGATTTCGAGCTGGAACGGCAGCGGCGGCAGCTTGAACGGGAACGCCGCCTCGTAGTCCCCCGGCGCCGGGCGGTCCTGACGCTGGATGAACGAGAAGGCGCGGGCTTCGAGGAGGAGGCCTTCGGGATCGACCCAGCCGGCCTGAGGATACCGCTCATAGAGCCAGACGAGATTGGCCGGCGTCGGACGGGCGCCCTCAGCAATGATTCCCGGCGCCGGCATGTCTGCGTAGATGGCGCTCAGTTCGGCGCTCGGCACCTGAACGATGCTGAGTCGCGTGCGTGATACCGTGATCATCATGACGGCAGGCTCTCCCCATAGCTGCTGAGTCGTTCGCCCAGCTCGTCGATGCGCTTGAGCATTTCGGTTTGAAGATCGAGGCGGCCGGGCTGGGGCTCCCAGCCGCGCGCCTCGTTCTTGCGGATGTTGTGTTCGGTCTCGAAGCGAAGCCGCTTCATCGCCCGGAGGACGAGCCGCAGCTCGTCCGGGGAGAGGGAGATATTGGAGGCGCTCATTTTGCTTTCCTTCGGCGCACTTCGCGCGTTGCCTGTTCGATGACGTGGGCCTGAGGAACGCCGACGGCGGCTATCAGGACCTGCATGAAAACCTGATCCCGGTTCCATACCGGGAGCGGCTCGTTGGAGGGCCACCGCGACGTCTTGGCGAGGGTGGCTTGGAAGCGGCCGCGCTCGTAGGCAAACTGGAGGAGTCGTTTCCACTTGTCGTACTCGGGGCGGAAGCCCCGATCACGGCGGACGTCGTTCCAGCCCCGGGCGCGGGCGCGGGCGTACTTGTCCTCCCGCGGCGTCCCGGAAACGCGGACGACTTCCATCGAGCCGCCCGCGTTCTTGTCGATGCTGGTCATTAGAAACCCCACTTGCCGGCGCAGATCGGGCCAATGCCCCGGGCGATGCTGACCTCGTTCGAGAGGGTCAGGCCGCAGCAACCGCAGGGGATCGTCAGCGAACGCCCCTCGGCGATGGCCAGCGCCAGACGGGCGGCGCGGCGGGCGGCATCCGACTGGATGGCGGCGCGGGGGTCACGCTCGATTTCGACCAGCTTCCCGACGAGGTCGGCGGGGGCGTCGCGGCCCGGCTGGAACACCTTCCCGACGATCTTGCCGGCGTACTGACCGTTCACCTTGACGTAGAGGGCGCCGGGGTTGCGGCCGGTCAGGGGGGCCAGCGAGAGGTTGACCTCGTCGACCGTCATCTGAGCCTTTACGGCCCCACCAGCCACGACCGCATCGAAGGCGGCACGGATGTTGGGGAACTCGACCGAGGTGGTCTGGCGGGCCGGATTCTGGCCCTGCTGGGCACGCTCGGCGTCGCGGGCCATGCAGTTCTCGATGGCGGCGTACTGGTTGGGGGTCAGGTCGCCGTAGCGGATGACGGCCGAGT
>CALEMW010000061.1 GCA_937910695.1 uncultured bacterium | reverse complement strand
CTCTTTCAAGCGCTCTGTGACGTTGGATACAAGGATGGATGTCGGGCGCTTCAGCCACCAAAGGAGAAGAAAATCGATCAACCCTATCCCGCTCTAGATTGGGTTATGAAAATTGTAGTATTCTTTGGCGCTATTTGTTTTGGTGTGGCCTACTTCATATGGAAGTTTAGAGGGAGAATAATGTAACGTCTGTTTTGTTTGCGCATGGCGAGTTCTGCTGTGATCGTTCAGTTAGGGCCGCCTTGCTATCCCAATTTTGGCCATGAAGACTGACCTCCAGCAAGGTCCCTTCGATAGAGTCCAGGGCGAATGAACGCAACAAGAACGTTGCCAACGCAGGCAGGGTGTCGTCCAGGTCGTCGTCCCCCGACACGGTCTTCCCGGAGAGTATGTCGGGGGACGACGATCTCAGGTTGTGGCTTGCTTGAGCGGACCGTATGAAGTAGCGTCACTTCTACTGATGAAGTCTTCGGCCCGCGCTGTAATGAGTCCAGGGATTCGCGTCGAAATCGATCCGCTTCAGCTACTTGAGTTCTCTGTTTGAGTTCGGCTGCTGGGGTCCATTGTCGAGCACCTGCATCCTACGCCGCGTTGACGGGGCTGCGGAGACAGGGGCCGTCGATGTGGATGGTGTTGCAGCGATGGCGGACGCGGCTGAGGAGGGCGCCGGTGAGGGCGGGGCTTCCGAGGAAGCGCGCCCAGTCGTCGTACTCGAGGTTGGTGGTGATGATCGTGGCCTTCCGTGCGGTGTAGCGGTCCTCCATGAGCTTGAAGAAGATGTTGGTCTGCTCGGGGCGGAGGTTGAGGTAGCCGAGCTCGTCGATGAGGACGAGGTCGAAGCGGACGAGACGGTCCAGGAGCTTCCTGCTGGAGCGGTCTGCGAGGGACGCGTACATCTCGTCGAAGAGATCCTGTGCCTTGACGAAGAGGCCGCGGTACCCGTCGTGGAGGGCGCGGAGGAGGATGCCGGTTGCGAGCCCGGTCTTCCCGACGCCGGTCCCTCCGATGAAGACGAGGTTGGCGCCGGTGCGGAGGAAGTCGAGCTCCGCGTGGCGTCGGATGACGGCCCGGTCGACGCCGGGCTGCCGGTCCCACGGGAAGGAGTCGATGGACCAGGGCTCTGGGATCTCGGCCCGTCCGATCCGCGCCTCAGTGGCTCTCCGCTGCTGGTCGTGGAGCTCCTCCCGCAGGACGCGGGCAAGGAATTCGGTGTAGGCGGTCCCTTCGCCCTCGGCCCTCTCCACCTCCCGCTCGATGACCTCCAAGACCCTGCGGAGATGGAGCATCTTGCAGAGCTGGTCCAGGTCGTCATTCATCGTCGTCCTCCTGTTCGGTTCGGGCCGGAGTGTCCTCCCAGGGCGCCCGGAAGTACTCGCCGGCGATGTTGCGCAGGACCATCCGCTCCAGGCGGGCCATGTCGAAGAGGCCGTAGTGGAGCGCGTCGGTCACGGCCCGCTCGAAGGGGCCTTCGGGATACTCGCGCTGCATCCGGTCCAGGCGGCGCAGTGGCGCCGCCCCTCGGCCGGAGCAGTGCTTCTTGAGCGCTGCGACGTAGTCGTCCATGAGCCCGGAGACCTTGCGGAGCCGCTCCTCCTGGGGCAACGGACGGCGGGCAGGGGTCCCTTCCCCTCTTGGCGGCCGGTGTGTCTTGTGCGTGGACCGGCGGCCGGCGCCGGGCTCCAGGCGGTCGTGGACCGCGATCTCCCGGTGCTTGTGGTAGAGGCGCACAGTCTCCAGGCCTTCCCGCGCCTCGACGCGCTCGCCGATGAGGCGCCAGGGAGCGGAGTAGCAGTTGCGGTGCAAGTTGACGTATCCGGCCAGGTCCACGATGCGGTGGTGCAGATCGTAGACCTCGGGGATGTGCGGGGGCAGTGGTTTGAGCAGCGGCTGCTCGACCGCGAAGAGCTCCACCGGACGGGTCCGCAGGTGTTTCTTGAGGGACCGGTTGTTCTTGTCGCAGAAGTCCAGGGCCTTCCGGTTGAGGTCCCCGAAGTCCTCGAAGACCCGCTTCACCAGGAAGTTGTTCTCGATGTAGTGGAAGGGGCGCTCCACCTTGCCGCTGCGGTTTGCGTCCCCGATCTCGTGGGCCAGGAATTTGAAGTCGAAGCGGTCACCGAAGGCCTTCATCTCCGGCACCATCACCGCGTTCGCACCCGTGCCGTGCAGGACGACCAGGTTGGTGTTGTCCACGATGCACCGCGCACAGGCCCCACCAATGAAGCGCAGCGCCTCGGTCAGGAAGACCTTAGCCTCGAAGCGGGTGAAGCGGGGATAGTACTGAAAGAAGAGCATCCGGGAGTACCCCAGGATCAGGGACGCACACTGGCATCTACGTGCCCCATCCCGGAAGTCCACGTCATGGGGCGACGTATCGAATTGGCTCTCAACGCCGGGCGCAAAGTCGTACCGCCCGGTCGGAAGAGTCGGGGGGCGGCCGATCTCGTGCTTCTTCACGAAGCGGGTCAGCGCCGAGTAGCTCACCTCGATCCCGTCCGAGACCAGCTCCTCATGGACCCGGATCAGGTTCCCTTTGCACAGGCCGACTTCAGCCCGCACCCGCTCCAGGTGTGGGGACAGGAGGCTCGCACCGGACCGCTCCGGGACGTCCGCCGTTCCCTGCCCGACCAGCCGCTGCACGAAGCTCCGGGACACCCCCAGCGCACGAGCGATGGTCCGTTGGCTCTGCCCGGCCTCGTGCAACGCAAGGATCGTCCGGCGCATTTCTTGATCGATCATCCAGGATTCCCTCCTCTTCCAGGCGCGTCTCGAGCAGCTCCCACGTCGCTCGCACCTTCCGCCAGGCGCAGGGCAGGCGCGCCACAGTCTCCGGCTCCGCTCCCTCCAGGAGGACCCGGTCCAGCAACCGGGAGGCACGACGGGACAACGCCAGCACCTTCTCGAGGTCCGACAGCAGCTTCGCCGCGTCGTCCGCGGGCCGTGCCCAGTCCGCCTCCTCCGTCGCCTCCAGGGACCGCAACACCAGGACCGGCTGCTCGACCACGAGCCGCCGGCCTCGCTCGTCTCCGCTGCGCCACGCCTTGTACAAGGACTCCACCTGCCGGGTGGAGAGCCCGGTGCCTCGCAGGCTCTGGCCGAGCGACTCAGCATCCGCTTTGATGGCGCGCGCCATCGGCAACAGGCACCGGGTCGCCGCTCGGCAGGACACCTCTCCTGACCGCACAAGGGTCTGCAACCAGCTCGGCAGGTCGCTCACCAGACCCAGGCGGCGGCTGACCCAGCTCTGCGTGTGCCCCAGGCGGCGGGCGATTTCCCGCTGCGGAAGGCCGTGCTCCTTCTGGAGCGCACGGATCAGGTACGCATCCTCCAGGGGGGACCGGGGGCGGGGGTGCGCCAGATGGTGCGCCGTCACCAGCGCATCCACCTCGCCCTCTTCCCAGACCAGGACCTGGACCGTGTCACGCCCCAGGCGACGGAGAGCTCGAAGCCGGCGGAAGCCGTCCACGACCACGTACCGGCCGGGCTCCTCCGAGGGGATCACGATCAACGGCACCCGCTGACCGTCGCGCTCAAGGGATCCCAGCAGCCGGCCCTCCTCCCGACGGTCCCGCTGCCGCAGGCGCTCGTATTTCAGGTCCAGCTGATGGTGCTCCAGCTCCATACCGACCCCCTTCGGAGACAGACTACGGCGGCCCCCTGCCACAGACCATCTCGTCTCGCAGCCCCGAGGGGGGATGTCCGGCCGATACATCAATGATTCCTTGATGTTGCGGCGACACTGCGTCTCGACACCATCGAGCGAGAAGTCCGCCGAATTCGTCAATCAATACAAGCACTTCCAGCGGCACTGCGTCTCGCACGACATCCAGGTCAAGTCCCCGCATCGGATCCTCGTCGCGGGTCCACTTCGTCCCCTCCTCGCGGCGCACGAGACGCTCTCGGAGGCGACGATCGCGGTCGTAGTCA
>CALEMW010000060.1 GCA_937910695.1 uncultured bacterium | reverse complement strand
CTCCACACGTCGGCCGACACGCCGTACTTCTGCTCGAGCAGGGCCGCGGCCTTGATCGCCTCGTTGAGGATCGCGCCCGAGCCCAGCAGGTGCGCCTTCTTGTCGCTCTTCAGGGTGCTCCTGCTGAAGCGGTACATGCCCCGCAGGATCCCCTCGCGCACCTGCGGGTCCTTCGGCAGGGGCGGGTGCGCGTAGTTCTCGTTCATCACGGTGATGTAGTAGATCCACGTCTCGCCGTTGCAGTACATGCGCGTGATGCCGTCGTGGACGATCACGCCGAGCTCGTAGGCGAAGGCGGGGTCGTAGGCCTTCACCGTCGGCGGCGTCAAGGCGGTTACGTGGCTGTGCCCGTCCTGATGCTGCAGACCCTCGCCGGCGAGGGTGGTGCGTCCGGCCGTGGCGCCGATCAAGAAACCCTTGGCCTTGGCGTCGCAGGCCTGCCAGATCTGGTCGCCCACGCGCTGGAAGCCGAACATCGAGTAGAAGGTGTAGAAGGGGATCGTGTTGACGCCGTTGTTGGCGTAGGCGGTGCCCGCCGCGATGAAGCTGGCCATGCTGCCCGCCTCGCTCAGGCCCTCTTCGAGGATCGCGCCGGTGGTGCGCTCGTTGTAGAACAGCAGGTTGCCCTTATCGACAGGGTCGTAGAGCTGGCCAACGTGGCTGTAGATGCCTGCCTGGCGGAAGAGCGACTCCATGCCGAAAGTCCGCGCCTCGTCAGGCACGATGGGCACGATGTTCTGGCCGAACTCGGGGTCCTTGAGCAGCTTGGCGAGCAGGTGCACGTAGCTCATGGTGGTGGCCACCTCGCGCTCCCCGGTGCCCTCGTACAGGTCCTGGAACATGAGGTCGGTCTTGCAGGCCTGGGGCTTCACCTCGACTTTGCGGCGCGGCATGCCGCCGCCCAGCTCGGCGCGGCGTTCCCTGAGGTACTTCATCTCGGGACTGTCGTCGGCGGGACGGTAGAACGGCGTCGCGTCGAGGTCCTCGTCCGAGATCGGAATTCCGAAGCGGGTGCGGAAGGCCAACAGTTCCTCGTGGTTCAGTTTCTTCTGGCTGTGGGTGATGTTGCGGCCCTCGCCGGCCTCGCCCAGGCCGTAGCCCTTGACCGTCTGGGCCAGGATCACCGTCGGCTGAGCCTTGCCATGGGTCGTGGCCTCCTTGTAGGCCGCGTAGACCTTCTCGGGATCGTGGCCGCCGCGCTGCAGCTTGCGGATCTGCTCGTCGCTGTAGTCGGACACCAGCTCGAGCAGCTCGGGGTACTTGCCGAAGAAGTGCTGCCGGATGTAGGCGCCGTCGCTGATGGAGTAGCGCTGCATCTCGCCGTCGAGGACCTCTTCCATGCGTCGCTGCAGCAGGCCGGTGGTGTCGCGGGCGAGCAGTTCGTCCCACTCGCTGCCCCACACAACCTTGATCACGTGCCAGCCTGCGCCGCGGAAGGCCGCCTCGAGCTCGCGGATGATCTTGCCGTTGCCGCGCACCGGCCCGTCGAGACGCTGCAGGTTGCAGTTGATCACGAAGATCAGGTTGCCGAGCTGTTCACGCGAGGCCAGCGTGATCGCGCCGAGGCTCTCCGGCTCGTCCATCTCGCCGTCGCCGAGCAGCGCCCATACTTTGCGTCCCGAACGCTCGCGCAGCTTGCGGTCGACCAGGTAGTGGTTGAAGCGGGCCAGGTAGATGGCCTGGATCGCAGTCAGACCCATGCTGACCGTCGGGAACTCCCAGAAGTCGGACATCAGGAAGGGATGCGGATAGCTCGCCAGCCCGCCTTCGGGATCGAGTTCGCGACGGAACCTTGAGAGGTCCCCGTCATCGAGACGCCCCTCGAGATACGCCCGAGCATACACGCCGGGCGACGCATGGCCCTGGAAGAACACCATGTCGCCCAGACACTCGTGATCGGGTCCGCGCCAGAAGTGGTTGAAACCCACTTCCCAAAGCGTGGCCGCCGAGGCGAAGGTGGAGATGTGGCCGCCGATGCCAGGACTCTCGCGATTCGCGCGTACGACCATGGCCATGGCGTTCCAGCGTACGAGGCTCTTGATGCGGCGCTCCATGGCGCGGTTGCCCGGAAACACGGGCTGCTTGTGTCGCGGAATGGAGTTGATATGAGGGGTATTGGCTGTGAACGGCAGCTCGACGCCCTGCTCGTGGACCTGGGTCTGGATCTGGCTCAGAAGCTCGCGAACGCGCTCGGGGCCCTGGGATTTCAGGACGTAGTCGATGGAGTCGCGCCATTCGCGGTCTTCAATCGAGTGGTCGGCGTACGGATCAGGGGCAGGGGTGGCGGCCATGACGGCCTTCCTTTCGCTCTGGCGCTGGTTGGATGCGGTTGGGGGCGTCGGGAAACGCACTGTCTATGGATAAACGGATTCAGGTAATCGTCAATGGATTTTCGATTTATAGCCACGAACGTGGTGCCACGGTAAGATCTCCGAACGTCATATTGACGACGATGCTGCTTGGTTCGATTGACTGGAGATCGGAGATGCGATTGATGACACGACGCCTACGGCTAGGGTCGATTTTCCTGGTCATGATGGGGATGCTGCTAGCCGGATCGGTTCGCGCGGCGCCGGCGCCGTCGGCTGTCCGGGAGCGATTGCGCCATCGTCTGGAGGCCACATCGGGCCCCGAGCGGATCGTGGTGGGCCGCCAGGTCGTCCAGAGCGAGACGTCCCTGCGGAAATTCTACACCGAACGCGGTTTTGCGCCCGCCTGGTCCGCAGGATCCCGCTTCACGGATCAGGCCGACAGCTTGTTGGCGGCCATCGAGGCGGCCGGGCTTGAGGGCCTGAGTCCGTCGGATTATCATCTCATCCCTCTGCGAAAAGCCCTCGGCACCGGTCCGAACGCTGCGGTGAGGACTCTTGGTCTGCCAGGCATCGTGGACACGGAGCTCCTTTTGACAGACGCCTGGCTTTTGCTGGCCACCCATTGCCTCTCCGGAAAGCTGGATCCCACGACCCTGGATCCCGAGTGGGTCGTCTCCCGTCGCCAGGTCGATCTGTCGATCGTCCTCGAAACCGCCCTGCGCGAAGGGACCGTGGCCGCGACCCTTCGCTCCCTGCTGCCCGGTCAGCCCGGATACGCATGGTTGAAGGCGGGGCTGGCCCGTTATCGACGTCTGGCCGCCCAGGGTGAATGGACTGTAGTCCCAGCTGGTCCTTTGCTGCGGCCGGGGGGGCGGGATCCGCGGCTTTCAGTCTTGGCGCAGCGTCTGGCTGCGGAACGCGGCGATTCCTTGACCGTCTCCGGGGAGACCTATGAGCAGGATCTGGTGGATGCCGTCAAGAGCTTCCAGCGTCGTCAGGGACTCAAGGTCGACGGGATCGTCGGACCGTCCACGCTGAGCGCCCTGAACATCGGAGTCCTGGAACGGATCGATGAGATCAGGGTGAACCTGGAACGTTGGCGCTGGCTGCCCCAGGATCTGGGGCCGCGGCACATCGTCGTCAACATCGCCGATTTCCACCTCCGTGTGATCGAGGGCGACGGCCTGATCCTGACGCTGCCGGTCATCGTGGGCAAGCCCTTCCGCAGGACGCCCGTGTTCAGCGCCACGATGAGCTATCTGGTCTTCAGCCCGGTCTGGGAAGTTCCTCCCATGCTGGCCGAACAGGACAAGCTGCCGCTGATCCGCGGGAATCCCGAGTACCTGGCGACCTATGGTTTCGAAGTGCTGAGCGGCTGGGGTGCCGACGAGCGCATCGTCGACCCCGATTCGGTGCGTTGGAACGAAATGAAGCCCGGGCGGTTTCCGTACCGGCTGCGCCAGAAACCGGGGCCGCTCAATGCTCTCGGTGGAGTCAAATTCATGTTTCCCAACAAGTTCAACGTCTATCTGCACGACACTCCCAGCCGGGAACTGTTCAGGGAGAGCGTTCGGACTTTCAGTTCGGGATGCATTCGGGTGCAGGATACGGAACGCCTGGCGGCCCTGCTCCTGGGGGACAAGCCCGAGTGGACCGCCGATGCCGTGACCGCGGCCATGACGTCGGGGCGGGAGCGGACCGTGCGTTTGACGAGGGCGATTCCGGTCCATCTCCAGTATTGGACCGCCTGGTCGGATGAGCACGGCGGAATGGAATTCCGCAGGGATATCTATGGTCGGGACAAGGGCGTCCTGGCCGCATTGTCGGAAGCGCCGCCCGCGGGCGGTCGATGACCTCGGCTTCAACCCAGGGTGATGGGGATGGATCAATCGCTGAGCACATGGACCGGATGGTGCCGGGTCGTTCTTCTTTCAGCGGGATTGATCGTCCTGCTACTCGGCTGCCTCGCGGCGGGGTCCGGGGATGCAGTTCACGGAGAGCCCGTGTTTGACGCGGGGCATGCCGGTTTCACGGTCGTCTTCGGCAATGCAACGCTGACCCACAGGGTGATGGCCGTGTTCGTGATGCCCGGAGAAACGATCGACGTCCTGGTGGGGACCGAAGGTGCCGGCGCGGGTGCCGCATTCGTAGCCGAAGCCGGCACGACGACTCCGGCCGGTAACGGTCGCTGGCGCTGGACCGTGCCGGCGTTGCCGGGTCTGGTGAAGCTGCGGATCGAACATCGGGGATCTGGCGGCGTCATGGATCTCAACGCCTTCGTGCTGGTGCCCCGCACGCGGATCAGGGACGGCTACCTGAACGGCTATCACGTCGGGTCCTATCCGACCATCCCGCTCAAGGGTATGGACATCTACATGCCCCCGGACGGCCTGGTGGAAGTGACCGCCGAGAACGAGAACACGCCGGTAGGGCCCCACTTCACTCTCGGCCAGTTCGTGTGCAAGCAGCAGGGAGGATACCCCAAGTATCTCGTGCTGCGTACGCGGTTGATTCAGAAGCTGGAGTTGATTCTCACCGAGATCAACCGGCGAGGCGTCTTCTGTCCCACCTTCGAAGTGATGAGCGGATACCGAACGCCCTTCTACAACAAGGCCATCGGCAACGTCAAATACAGCCGGCATGTCTGGGGCGGCGCGGCGGACATCTACGTGGACGCGGCGCCCCGGGACGGCGTGATGGACGACCTGAACGGCGATGGCGTCTTCAATGTCGAAGACGCCGGCGTGCTCTACGAAGTGATCGACGAGCTTTTCGGGCAGGATGATCACGAGAGGTTCGTCGGCGGTCTGGGCCGCTACAGGAAGACGGAGGCTCATGGGCCGTTCGTCCACGTGGACGTCCGCGGCTTCCGGGCACGCTGGGGGGACTGAAGCGAGGCTGTCCGTTAGTGCAGGGAACGAAAAGGGGCGCCTGCCGGCGCCCCTCTATTCAGGATCATCGAAGGCTAGAAAGGATACTTCCCGACCGCGATCACGGCCTCGGCGATCCGGCCGTGCAGCTTCTCGCGCCCCACGGGGTCGTGCTTGACCAGCCGGCGTAGGCCTGCACCCATGGCTCGCAGTTCGTCGCCCTCGAGGGTGTTGGCCAGCAGCTGCCGCGCCTTGATCCCCACGGTCTCCATCGCGTCGTGCAGGGCCAGGGTCAGCATGTCGGCCATCAGGGACGCCGCCTCCTGCCCGTCGTTCCCCGCCTTCTTCTTGGTCCGCAGCAGGGCGCTTTCACAGGCATAGGCCTCGGTGATGATGTCCGCGGCATCGGCCAGCACTTCCTGGTGGTCTTTGAGGTTTGCGCCGAACTTCTGCGCCGCGATGCCGAGGGCCGCCAGGGCCGTCTTCTTCATGTTCACCACGAGCTTCGTTTCGTCCTCGAGGAAGGACGGCTCGCCTACGTCGCCGAACGACGGCATCTCCAGCAGCTCGCCGGCCACGGCCTGGGCGGCCTGCAGGAACGGCAGCTCGCCCTTCATGGCCTTGCGCATGATCATGCCCGGAATGATCATCCGGTTGATCTCGTTGGTGCCTTCGAAGATGCGGTTGATGCGTTCGTCACGGTAGAGGCGTTCGAGCACGTAGTCGGAGCAGTAGCCGTAACCACCGAGCATCTGCACGCCCTCTTCGCCGGCCAGGGCCATGGCCTCGGTGGCGTAGACCTTGATCATCGAGCACTCGATGCTGAACTCCTCGACCTTCAGGATGGACTGCAGATCGTAGTCGGGTGCGCTCTTGTCGAGGGTGCCGATGGCCCGGTCCAGCAGTCCGGCCGTGCGGTAGACCATCGACTCGGCGAGGAAGGTCCTCGCCGCCACGTCGGCGATCTTCGAGCGGATCAGTCCGAAGCTGTTGATCGGCTCGCCGAACTGATGGCGCTCCGAGGTGTAGGGTACAGCGTTTTCCAGGGCGATCTTGCAGCCACCCACCGAGCTAGCACCCAGCTTGAAGCGGCCCACATTCAGGATGTTGAACGCGATCACGTGGCCCTTTCCGGCCTCGCCGAGCAGGTTCTCCACCGGCACGGGACAATCTTCGAGGATCACTTGGCAGGTGCTGCTGCCCTTGATGCCCATCTTCTTTTCCTCGGCGCCGATCGAAACACCGCCAAAGGCCTTCTCCACGATGAAGGCCGAGAAGTGCTTCCCGTCGATCTTCGCGAAAACAATGAACATGTCTGCGTAGCCGGCATTGGTGATGTACTGCTTCACGCCGTTGAGCATGAAGTGGGTGCCGGTGTCGTTGAGTACGGCGGTGGTCGAGGCAGCCAGGGCGTCGCTGCCGCTGCCGGGTTCGGTCAGGGCGTAGGCAGTAAGCAGCTCGCCGGTCGCCAGCCTGGGCAGGTACTTGGACTTCTGTTCCGGCGTGCCGAAGTAGACGATGGGCAGGGTGCCGATGCCGCTCTGGGCGCCGTGGCTCACCGCGAAACTGCCCGACCACGAGATGATCTCGCTGACCACCATCACCGTCGCCTTGTCGGCTCCCATGCCGCCGTAGGCTTCGGGCACGTCGACCATCAACAGGCCCATCTCGCCCGCTTCCTTGAGCAGGGGCTCACCCAGGGCCGTATTGCCCTTGTATTCCAGCTCTTCGGTGCGCGGCGCGATCTTCTGCTCGATGAAATCGCGGGCCGCCTGGGCGATCATCCGCTGGTTCTCAGAGAAATCCTCGGGTGTGAACACGTCGGCAGGCGCGGTCTCCTGCAACAGGAACTCGCCGCCGGTGGGATAGGTCTTGGACTCGCTCATGGTGTCTCCTTTTAGATCGCCTCGAAGATTCCCGCGGCACCCATGCCCGTGCCGATGCACATGGTCACCATGGCGTACCTGCCGCCGCATCGCTTCAACTCGTGCAACGCTGTGGCGGTGAGCTTGGCGCCGGTGCAGCCCAGGGGGTGGCCCAGGGCGATGGCGCCTCCGTTGGCGTTCACCCTTTCATCATCGGCATCGAGGCCCAGGCGCTTGAGAACGCTCAGGCTCTGGGCGGCGAAGGCCTCGTTGAGTTCGATCACGTCCATGTCGGTGAGCTTGAGTTCAGCCTGGGCGAGGGCCTTGGGCACGGCCGCCACCGGGCCGATGCCCATGAGCTCGGGTGCCACGCCGGCCACAGCATAGGTCACGAAGCGTGCGATGGGGGTCAGGCCCAGATCCTTGCATACGTCCATGGTGCAAAGCAGCGCCGCGGCGCCGCCGTCGCTCATCTGGCTCGAGTTGCCGGCGGTCACGGTGCCGCCCTGCTTGAAGGCGGGTTTCAGGCGCTCGAGGGCTTCCAGGGTGCTGTCGGCGCGGGGGCCTTCGTCGGTGTCGACCAAGAGTTCGACGACCTGGGGCTTGCCTTTGGCGTCGGGCTTCGAGATCGCCGTCGCGACCGGTACGATCTCATCTTTGAACCGACCCGCCTCGATGGCTGCGGCCGCCTTGCGGTGGCTGGCCAGGGCGAAGCGGTCCTGGTCCTCGCGGGAGAGCACGTCCTCGACCGACAGGCGCTCGGCCGTCAGGCCCATGTTCAGGTAGGTGGCCGGATCGTTGGCCACCAGGTCGGGATTGGGCAGGTAGCGCAGGCCGCCCATGGGGATCATGGTCATCGACTCGACGCCGCCGGCGATGATCACGTCTTCCTGGCCCATGGCGATCTTCAGGGCAGCGATGTTGATGGTCTCGAGTCCCGAGGAGCAGAAGCGGTTGATGGTCATGCCCGGCACCGAGTCCGGCAGCCCGGCCAGCAGCGCGATGTTGCGGCCCACGTTCATGCCCTGCTCGCCCTCGGGCATGGCGCAGCCCATGATCACGTCGCCGATCCGTGCGGGGTCGAGGTTCGGGACCCGCTCGAGGATGCCGCGCACGGCGGCGGCGCCCAGGGTGTCGGGTCGGGTTTGTGCGAACGATCCTTTGAACGCCTTGCCGACCGGGGTGCGGAGGGCCAATGCGACGTAGACTTCTCTCATGGCGGTTCTCCTCCGAAAGGCTAGTTCCTCAGCGGCTTGCCGGTTTTCAGGATGCTCTGCATGCGTTCGAGCGATTTGCGTTCGCCCATGAGCTTCATGAAGTACTCCCGTTCCAGATCGAGCATGTGCTGGTGCGAGACGGTGGTCGGTCCGGGTACGTCGCCGCCCGACAGGATCAGCGCCAGGTAACCGCCGATCTTGTGGTCGTGAGCGCTCACGAAGCCCGCCTCTTCCATGTTGAAGAGCACCGACTCGGCCAGTGCGACGCCGTTGCGGCCCATGACCGGGATCGCCGGATCGGGCACCGGGGCCACGAAACCGGCTTCGGCCATGCGCACGACCATGTCCTTGGCGTCGGCAACCTGGAGTTCGCGGTTCATGGACCAGGAGTCGCTCGTCTTGAGGTAGCCCAAGCCCGGGGCTTCGGCCGCGCTGGTGGCGACCTTGGCCATGCCGATGGTCTCGAACGCGCCGCGCATGGCGGGCTGCAGGTCGGTCTTGTCGGTCAGGCGCGCCACGTTGTTGCGATACACCCGCACGCAGCCGCCGCCCGCGGGCACGACGCCGGCGCCGAACTCCACCAGGCCGATGTAGGTCTCGGCCGCAGCGCGCACGGCGTTGCCGCCCATGGTCACTTCGCAGCCGCCGCCCAAGGCCAGACCGTGGGGGGCGGTCACCACCGGGGCGCCGCAGAATTCGAGGCGGTCGGTGGCCCGCTGGAAGGCGCGGACGATCATGTCGATGTCCTCCCAGTTGCCTTCCATGGCCTCCATCATCAGCATCATGAGGTTGGCGCCGGCCGAGAAGTTCTCGCCCTGGTTGGCCACCACCAGGCCGCGCCAGTCCTTTTCGACCATATCGCAGGCGGTCATCAGCATGCCGATCTGGTCCTGGCCCAGCACGTTCATCTTGCTGTGGAACTCGAGGCAGAGCACGCCGTCGCCCAGATCAAGCAGCGAGGCGCCGGGGTTGCGGCGGACTTCGCGGTCGGCGGCGCGCAGGATGTCGAAGTCGAAGGCGCGGGGATCGGTCGTCGGTGTGACCATCTCGCCGGCGACGGCCGTGGGGGCCTTGCCGTCGGCGTAGAGGGATTCGGCGCCGACGTCGTACAGGGCGTCGATCCAGGCGGGCAGGGGGTGGCCGCCTTCGCGCAGCTTTTCGACGACGCGGCGGAAGCCGAGCACGTCCCACACCTCGAAGGGTCCGAGGGTCCAGTTGAAGCCCCAGCGCACGGCGCGGTCGATGGCCGCCGCGTCGTCGCAGATCTCGCCGACGCGCATGGCGCAGTAGCTGAAGGTCGGCGCGAGCAGGGCCCACACGATCTCCGCGGCGCGCCCCTTGCCGAGGGCCAGGAAACGTAGGCGCTCGGGCAGGTCGTCCATGGTCTTGGCCTGGGCGATCTCGCTGAACTTGGCGCTCTGCTTGTCGCGGTACTCGAGGGTGGCGAGGTCGAGGGTCAGGATGGTCTTCTTGCCGTCGTCGTCCTTGGTCATCTTGTAGAAGCCGCCGCCGGTCTTGCGGCCCAACAGGCCCTTTTCGACCATGCCGGTCAGGAACGCGGGGGGCGCGAACACGTCGCGGGCCTCGTCGTCGGCCGCGGCGGCGTGGACGTTCTCGGCCACGTGGACGAAGGTGTCGAGCCCGACGAGGTCGGCCAGCTGGAAGGTGGCGGTCTTGGGTCGGCCCACGGCGGGGCCGGTGAGCGCGTCGATTTCCTCGATGGTCAGGCCCATCTCGGCCATGACCTTCATCGTGACCATCATGGCATGCACGCCGACGCGGTTGGCGATGAAGTTGGGCGTGTCCTTGGCCATCACGATGCCCTTGCCGAGCACCTTCGAGGCGAAGGCGGTCACGCCGGCGATCACCTCGGCGCTGGTGTCGACCGTGGGGATGAGTTCCAGCAGCTTCATGTAGCGCGGGGGATTGAAGAAGTGGGTGCCCAGGAAACGCGGGCGCAGCTCTTCCGGAAGCACCTCGTTCATCGCGGCCAGCGAGAGGCCCGACGTATTGGTGGACAACCAGGCGCCGGAGGATACGTGGGGCGCAGCGGCGGCCAGGACCTTCTTCTTGATCTCGAGATCTTCCTTCACCACTTCGACGATCCAGTCGGCCTCGGCGATGCGGGCCAGGTCGTCGTCGAAGTTGCCGGTCTCGATCAGGGACAGGCGTTCGATGTGGAACAGGGGAGAGGGGCGGGCTCTGGACATGGCCTTCACGGCGCCGTCGACGATGGCGTTGCGTTGCGTGCGGCTCGCGCCGTCAGGCAGGCCGGGGGGCACGATGTCGAGCACCAGCGACGGGATGCCGGCGTTGGCGAAGTGCGCCGCGATGGCACTGCCCATCACGCCCGAGCCCAGCACCGCCACCTTGCGGATCTGCGTGTTCATGAAGCCTCCCAGGAGTCCAATTCGGAGCTTGTAAAATGAATCACCATTCAGTATTCTAGATGAGTCCGCTGCCGGTGTCAACCGTCGAAGTCCTGGATACTGTTGATGAATTGACATGAAACAGCCCATTGCCGACGAACCGAGATGCACAATGGTGTGATTTGAGGTTCCATATACTGAGTAAGGATTCAGTTACCAATGAACAGACGCACCGACGACAAACGCACCCGGATCCTCGACGCCGCCGTCGTGGAGATCGCACGTGCGGGCTTCTATGGCACGACGGTCTCGAAGATCGCTCGCCGTGCCGGTGTGGCCGACGGTACCATCTACCTCTACTTCGAGAACAAGGAAGCCATCCTCGTCGGTGTGTTCGACCGCGCCATGGACCGCTTCATCGGCGGCGGCGTGCTCGAGCTCGGCTCCGGGGGCGATGCGAGCACGCTGCTCAAAGAGATCGTCCAGCTGCACCTCGAGCTCGTGGGCGAGGATCACGACATGGCGGTGATCCTGCAGGTCGAACTGCGGCACAGCCTGCACTTCATGAACCTGTTCTCGCGGACGAGGCTAAGGGAATACCTGGAGATCATCGCGGGCGTGGTGGTTCAGGGGCAGCGGGAAGGCGTGTTCCGCGCCGACCTCGAGCCGATGTTCTCAGCGAAGATGGTGTTCGGGGCGTTGGATCAGGTGGCGACGGATTGGATATTGGCAGACGACAACTCGCGACTATCGGCCCGTGCCGAGGACGTTTTCCACTTCCTCGAGCGGGCTCTTGCCGCTGGCTGATGATTTCGATCAGGTTGCACGAGGGTCTTTCAGTCCATGCCCCGTCACCAGCACGACGACCCGATCATGCGGCCCGATCAATCCCGCCCCCCTAGCCTTGACCAGCCCCGCCATGCCGGCCGCTCCAGAAGGTTCAGCCCATACTCCCGCCAACCGGCACATCAACCCGATCGCCGCAACGATCTCCTCGTCCGTCACCGACAGGAACCCGCCGCCGGTCGTCGCGACGCGCGACCAGGCTTTGAGTCGGTTCCGCGGCACGCCGACGCATATCGAGTCGGCCAGCGTATGGGGGACGACCGGCGCCACGGCTGCGAGCACTTCGGCCGGCGACATCTCTGCGGCCCGCTCACCCGCTGCCGCCCAGGCCCGAGCCAACGGCGCCGCGCCCTCGGCCTGCACCCCGAACACAGCCGGCACCGAGTCGGCAAGCCCCACCGCCACCAGCTCCTCGAAGCCCTTGGCCACAGACGAGACGATGCAGCCGTCCCCCGTCGGCACGAACACAGCGTCGGGGGCGCGGTATTCCAGCGCGTGGGCGATCTCCAGCGCGACGGTCTTCTTGCCCTCCACCAGCAGCGGATTGTAGGCGCAGTTGCGGGAGTACCAGCCGTGCGCCACGGTTTCGCGCACCGACAGGTCGAAGGCCTCGTCGTAGGTGCCGTCGACCCGCACGACTTCGGCGCCGTGCAGTTCGAGCTGGGCCAGCTTCGCCTTCGGAGTCGACGCCGGCACGTAGATGGTCGTGCGCACGCCGGCCCTGGCCGCCAGCACGGCCAGGCTCGCCGCCGCATTGCCCGTGGAAGCCGCCGCCACGTGTTCGACGCCGAGGCGGGCGCAGTCGGCCATGGCCATGGCCGTGGCGCGGTCCTTCAGGCTCGCCGAGGGCAGGCCGGTATCGTCTTTCAGCAACAGGTGCGGCAACTCGAGGTGTTCGCGCAGACGCTGCGGGGCGTGCAGGGGCGTGTCGCCGACCGACCAGCAGCCGTGGGGGTCTTCGGGTTTCATAGGCAACAGGGGGGCGAAACGCCAAAGGTCGGCTCGTGACGAGGCGGGGAAGGGGCTCCTTCGCGCATGGTCTGAGGCGATGAGGTCGTAGTCATAGACGGCGTCCAGGATTCCCTCGGGGCCGCAGCCGCCGCAGACGAATCCGCGCCAGCCGGTGTCGAACGTCTCACCGCAGAGTACGCAACGGTATCCCGTCCAGTGGGGATTGAGCGTGACGGAAGTAAGCATCACGTTCAGCGTACCAAAGCCATTTTGCCCACGATGCTTTCGCCCTCCGTCTCCAACTTGTAGAAGTACACACCCGAAGCCGCAGCGGCGCCGCGGTCGTCGACGCCGTTCCAGCGTGCGATGTGGTCGGTGCCCGCCGGCAAATCTTCGTCGATCAGGGAGCGCACGACGGCCCCCCTCACATCGTAGACGCGCAGCTGCACGCGGCCGTCGCGGGGTAGGTCGAAGCGGATCTCCGTGGCCGGGTTGAACGGGTTGGGAGCCTGGCGAGCGGCCAGCACGACCGGCACGTCGTCGACGCTGTCGATGACGATGCTGTGGCCGAAGGCGGCGAGGATATCCGAGAGCACACCGGCTGGAGCCCACTGGCCCGGTGGCGACGTGGGTGAGGCGTACCAGTGGGCAAGATCCGCGGCGTAGAGCACCACGTCCGAACCTGCGACCTGATGACGTACGCCCGCCGCCAAGTAGGGATAGGCGCCGGATTGACCTGAAGGATCTGCCCACTCGGCGATGGTCTCGGCTGCTCCCAAGGGTTCGATGGCGTCGAAAGTGTTGATCGTAGGACATCCGCCGTAGGCCACCATTTCGACATCCAGGAAAAGGCTGTTGCCGCCGACCGGCAGGACGACCGGCGCGACCTGGCCGCCGATCTGCGGGCGGACGTCGTTGTCGACCACATCGGCGGAGAACCATGTTTCGGCGAACATGAAGCCGGCCATTCCCTGGAGCAGACCCACGTCGTAGCCCAGGTTGTCTCCTGTGGCGAGCAGGTTGCGGCCGAGCTGCAGCCAGCCGTCCATCAGCGCCAGATCGTCGCACTTGTCCACGTGCTGATGGAAGGTGCTCAGGGTGTACATGGCGCGGTCGCCGCAAGAGTAGAGCACTGTCTCGTAGCCTGATATGCCCGCCACGGTTGTGCGCGAGGCGAGGCCGTTGCTGCCGTAGAGATGAGGGGCGTTGGTGCGGAACACGTCGAAGTGATAACCCTCGATGAAGCCCAGGTCAGTGAGGGCGGACAGCCAGGCGGTTTCCCCTGACTCGGTGCCGAAATCGTCGTAGTAGAGGATCGGCGGCTGGGGGTGCGGGGCGCCCGGCGAGAGCGACAGGACCGTGGGCAGGCCGTGGACCGTGAAAACGTTCGACCAGACCAACGGCACATAGCCGATGTCGCTGGGGAATGTGTCGAATCCGCTCAGATCGGTCGGCAGGGTCGTCTGGCGCAGGTCGCCACCGACGTTGTCTTCGGCCCAGATGTAGTAATGGATCACGTCGCCGGGGTAGAAGAAGTCCTCGTCCGGAAGATCGAAGGCGAACTCGGTGGGTTCGCCAACGCCTGAGGGGATTGCGACGCCGAGAACCATACCCGAGGTGGGGTGGGTCCGGTAGGTGTCGAAGATCGGGTTCGCCCACATGGCGTAATGGAGTTGCGGTGGTCCGGTGAGCACGGCGCCGGGCCGTTTCGTTTCGACCGTGACGACGATGGAATCGCCCGGCGTGATGGCAGGCGCAGCGCCGCCGATCAAATCGCGGGCCATGTCGAAGCGGATGTGGCTGAGGCCGGGGTTGCCGAGGTCGAGGGGCCAGGCTGTCGGGAAGGCGTCCTGGGCCAAATCCAGTTCGTCGGCTTTGATCAGAGGTCCGTCGGAGGCATAGACCTTGAAGGACACATTGTCGAAATAGGGCGCGGGCGTGCCGTCGGTGCCGGTGAAGTTCCAGATCCAGCCCCACTCGTGAGCGCCCAGGGCGAGCTGAATGTGGGTCGGATTGTCGATGGCCAAGTCGGAGATGTCTTCGTTGACGCGTCGCCATTGCCCGGGGCCGAAGTAGGCCCGAGAACGGTCGCGCCAGCCGGTCCAAGTTGCGCCGCCGTCAGCCGACGTTCGCACCGACCAGGTGAAATACAGACCGTTCTGGATGGGCAGGTGGTCGTAGACGTCGAAGGCCAGTATGGCACCGGGGTGCGTGGAACCGAGGGGCGAACCGCCGCCGTCGGCCCAGGCCAGCGGCGGCGACCAAATTTCGTTGGCGAGGTGGAACGTTTCGTCTGCACAGCCGCCGGTCAGGTTGTGGGTGTAGCCGTTGGGCCCGTAGAGCCAGCTCACGCCCATGGTGCCGCCGGTGCAGGGAACGACCAGGCCGTCGTCGATGAAGGCGACCTGGGGCGTATAGTTGTCGTGGCACAGGTCGAGATCATAGAGCATGGGCCAGACCTTGGCGAAGTCGCCCACCGAAGTACGGGTGCTCAGGCGCCAGCCGGTGCCGGGGAGTCCCGATTCAAAATCCGTAAAGGTCCCGGCCAGACCGTTGTCGCCGCTGACGTCGATGTTGTCGAGCTGGGAGTGGCCGGAGCTGGGCCACAAGCAGTCGGAGTCGGAGGACATGTGGTCCGAGGTGGCGCGGAAACGCAGATGCACGGTATCACCACCCGGTCCGGTATGGTCGGCGGGCGGAACGGTGAAGGCGTGGGTCTCGTCGAGCAGGGGTTCCCAGACGCCGAGAGATTCGTTCCAGGTGCTCGTGTTGTAAGCCGCCAACTCGACCCAGCCGGTGTCGGTGCGGCGCAGCAGGGTCAAAAAGTCGTAGCCGGGCTCCACGTCGATGTTCATGTCGAAGACGATGGTCACGTTGGTGGGCAGGGCAGGATCGGTGACGATTCCCAGCCAGTCGAGATATTCGTCGTAATGGTTGCCGTAGCCGCCGGCGACGTCGTCCGGGCCGCAGGCGGCGAACGCCTCGCCGCACCACATGGCGTTGCTGCCGTCGGGGGAGTTGAAGGTGTCGATGTGCCAGATGGTATCGCCGGGGGCGGTCAGATCGATGCTCGTCCAGCCTTCCCAATCGGGAAACATGGGGTTGATGTTGTCCTGGAAACGGCCGTCGTCGCGGGTGGGCCCGCCGAGCAGGGCGACGGTGTCGGCCTTGGCGGCAGCAGGGCTCCAGGCTGTCGGGATGCGGTCGGGGCGGGCCTCGGCGGGCCTCAGGCTGTGGTCATTGGCGGTGGCGATGGTGCTGAGAAAGATAATCGGGGTGCATAGAAGGATGGCAGTCAGGATCCTGGCCTTCATGGAAAAGCCTCCGGGGCTGGGCGTGCCGCTCAACACGAGCAGCAGAGTATGCGGGCGGGCATCTCAGCATTCGTGAATGATCATACACTTTTATGGCGTTAAAGCCAAGGTGGCACGTCGCTGACGAGTGGTGAGTGCCTGGTCCGGTCGCTCCGTGACGGCTATTTGACAAAGACCCCAGGGCGGAGGAGAATCATGCCTCTGATCATGTGGCTGGATTATCCGGCCCTTTTGATAGGAGGTCGGCGTGCAGGGGAACCTCTCGAGCTTCGACTGGGGCCGGCCCGAATGGCGGCAGATCACGCCGCTGATTCTGCTGCTTGTCTCGAGCATCCTTCTGCTTTCCGCCCGTTTGAGCCGCGGCCGCCTGCACATCCCCGGCTATCTGCGTTATCTCTGGGCTTTCCTGCTCGTTTTCGCCGTAGCCGACTTCGTCTCCTTCACGCCGGCCGTCTGGCTGCTGGCCTTCATCTCGTTCCGGGCCCTGCGCGAGTACTTTTCCCTGGTCGATCTCCGCCTGGAGGATCGTCTCGGCGTCATGGGCGCCTACGTTGCGATCCCCTTCATGATCTTCCTCGTGCAGATCGACTGGTACGGCTTCTTCATCGTCTCGATCCCCGTTTATGCCTTCATTGTGATTCCCTACCTCGTTACGGTCTTCGACGAGGACGGCCGCGGCAGTCTGCTTTCGATCGGCATGATCGACTTCGGCCTGTTCTTCTTCGTCTACTGCCTCGGCCACCTCGCCTACCTCGCCTACTATTCCACCTGGCTCGCCTTGCTGTTGCTGCTCTCGGTCACGCTCTGCAAGCTCGTCTCGACCTGTTGCACGAGCCGGGGCCGGCTCGTCGGATTCCTTCTCGGTCTGCCTGCCGTTGTCGGCCTCTCCCTTTTGCTGCAGCCCTGGACCGATGTGCCTTTGGTACCGGCGGTCTTCGTCGGCGTGCTGATTCCTGTGCTCGTCCAGATGGGAGAGCGCACGATTACAGCGATCGAGCGTGACCTGGGCATCGACGCCGGCAATCTCGAGCCCGGCCGTGGTCGCGTGCTGGACGCGTTGGCGACCTACCTCTTCGCGGCGCCGATCGTCTTCCACTATCTGCGCTGGATCATGAAGTTCGGCGAATCGGTGACGGGCCATGGCGCCTGAGCTGCACCGATTGTCGCGTCTAATCTTTCACCTGCTGCTGCTCCGTCCGCTCCTGCACCTGATCTTCGGCCTCAACGTACGCGGTACGGAAAATCTCCCTGCGCGCGGCCCCTTCATCCTGGCCGCGAACCACAACAGCCACCTCGACATTCTCATGCTCTGCAGCTCGCTTCCCCTGCATATGCTCGGGGACGTTCACATAGTCGCGGCCCGCGATTATTTCGAACGTCACAAGAAACTCTTCACCTTTCTCGACTGGCTCTTCCGCCCCGTCTGGGTCGATCGCGGGGCGGGTGGTGGCGATGTGCTCAAGCGGATGGTGGAGATTGTGGATGCCGGTGGAATCCTGATCGTATTCCCGGAGGGAACGCGGGGTGAGGCTGGTGTGATGGGGCGCTTCCACTCCGGGGTCGGTCGTCTCGTGGGCGACCGACCGCTCACGCCGTTGCTGCCTGCTTTCATTCTCGGCAGCGAGCGCGCCCTGCCGCGCGAAGCGGCCCTGCCCTTGCCTGTCTGGCAGCATGTGAGCATTGGGCCACCCCAGATCGTGCAAGGATCCGGAGGTGATATCACACGGGATCTGCAGCAGAGCGTGGCTGCTCTCGGTCGTTCGGAAACCGCGAAGCGGCAGCGGCGGCGGGAGGAAAGGCGTCAGGCCTTCGTCGTCGCCGTCCTGGGCATCGATGGTTCGGGCAAGAGCACGCTCGCGCGTCTGCTGGCCGAGGATTATTCCGTTGATCAGAGCACCTGCCTGATCGGCGACGAGTTGATGCTGTTCGCCGACGGCGCCCAGCGCCGTGCCCAGCCGCTGCTCAAGGAGAAGCTGCGGCGTTGGCTGAGTGCCCAGGCCAAGGACGCCCGCTCGCTCGCGTTCTACAAAATTCCGAAGATCAGCGAGTTGCTGCTGCGCGACGCCCTGCTGGGCGAGGCGCGGCGCTGGTACGGTCCCGATCTCGTGTTCATGGACGGTTCGCCGCTCCTGAACATGACCGCTTGGTCTACGCTCTACCGCAACGAGCTCATGAGCCCGGAATTTTGTGCACGGGCGATAGAGATCCTCTCCGGCGGCGGCCAGCCCAACGATCCGCTCTACCGCGAGTTTCCTGAACTCAAGGCGATCAAGAGGCTCGGCCTGGCGCGTCTGCACCGTCCAGATGCGGTGATCTTTCTCGATGTGGCGCCGGGTGTCTCGATGAAGCGCATCTTCGATCGTGGCGAGAAGCTGCAAGTGCACGAAAACGAGGAGAAGCTGAGCCGTTTGCGCGAAGCCTATCTGCTTGTCGTCCGTGCGCTGAACGAGAACCTGAATCTGCCGGCCTTCGTGCTGGACGGCGAGCGCGATCAGCTGACGATTCGAGATGAGGCTCGATGTCTCATTGACGAAATCCGAACGGGTATTGGGGAGGCCACGTCATGAGCAGACACATCGCTGTCATCGCCACAACGAATTCGGGCTCGATCAGCGACTGGCACAAGGTCGAGCGCATCGAGCCCCTCTTCGCCGCACACGGGTTCGGGAACCTGGCTCTTCATGTGTGCGAAAGTCATGCCGAGGCCCGGACCAGGGCATGTGAGCTCTTAACTGCAGGTGATCGCTTATTGATCTCGGCCGGCGGCTCGGGGACCTTCAACGCCGTGCTCGAAGGCTGCTGCGACTCCGGTGTACCTCTGGACGAAATTGAGCTGGGTTTTCTGCGCAAGGGCTCGGCCGACTTACTGGGCAAGGTGCTGGGTATGCCCGATGAAATCGAGGCGGCTGTGGATGTGTTCGCCGAGGCGATCCGTACTCGCTGTCACATGCCTTGCGACGTTCTTTCAGCGCGCGACGGCTCGGACCCGAATGGTCGCTTGCGTCATTTCGTGGGTTACGGCGGCGCGGAGATCTTCGGACGCATCCCACACTTCACGGAGAACCGCTTCATGAAGTGGTACAAGGGCGTCCTCAGCCAGGCGTTCGGAGACCTCGGTCCCTTCACGCTGGGCATGACTCTCGCCTTGGCCGAGAAGTCGCTCAAGGGTCCGTTCGCCCGTGCGCGCTGGCGTCTGATCGTGGACGGCGAAGAGGCGGCGAGCGGACGCTATCAGGCCCTGATCATCGTCAACGGCTACCTCGGGCCCGACATGGCCTACTCCGACGACCCGCTGGGCTCGGGCCGCTTCCATGTCTATGGGCTCCGGGACATCGGACTCCTGAAGCTGCCCCGCCAGGTCCTCCACGCCCGCAGCGGCCAGATCCTGCACGATCCCGAGCGCTGGGGACTCGAACATCACGTCGTCAACGAACAGCTCGAGCTGGTTCGCGAAGACGGCGGTGCCTTCCCCCTGAACGTGGACGGCTCCACCCTGCTCTGCCGTGGTTCCGCGGCACTGCGCCGCGTGGACAGCATCCGCCTCATCGCCTCGCCCGAGGCCCTCCGAAGCGCCTCGGCTCGGGGATAGACAGGCATGGCCCCTCGGTGCGAACTGTTGCCTTTCGCGAGCGCCGAGGGGCCATGCCTGTCTATCCCCGAGCCGGCTACATCGTCAGCCCCATGATAGCCTTCGCCGTATGCAGCCGGTTCTCCGCCTGATCCCAAACAGCGGACTGCGGCCCGTCGATCACCGCATCAGTGACCTCCTGCCCGCGCGTCGCCGGCAGCGGGTGCATGTAGATGGCGTCATCGGCGGCCAAGGCCATGCGTCGTTCGTTGCAGATCCAGTCGGGATACTTCTCGATGTGCTTCACCGCCGCCTCACGGTCGGGCTCCGTCACCAGGCAACCCCAGCTCTTCGGATACACTACGTGGGCGCCCTCGAAGGCGGCGTCCATGTCGTCGACCATCTCGAACTTGGTGCCGTTGCGCGCGCAGTTGGCCTTGGCCTCGTCCACGATTTCCGGCAGGAGCTTGAACTCGGGTGGGTGAGCGAGGGTCACGTCCAGACCCATGCGGCTCATGATCAGAATCTCGGAGTGGGGGACCGAGATGGGCCGCACGTACGACGGCGCGTAGGTCCAGCTGACGACGATCTTGCGCCCCTTCTCTTCGTTCGGGAACCGCTCGCGGACGGTCATGATGTCGGCGGCGGCCTGGCAGGGGTGGTAGAGGTCGCACTGCAGGTTGATCAGGGGCACGTCGGAGATCGCGGCGATGTCGCGCATGAACTTGTTGCCCACGCCCCAGTCACAGTTCCGGATGGCGATGCCGTGGCCCATGCGGCTCAGCACTCTGCCGGTGTCGAGCACGGTCTCGCCGTGACTCAGTTGCAGCTTCTCTGGGTTGAGCACGTTGGCGTGGCCCCCAAGCTGGGTCATGCCCGCTTCCATGGAGTTGCGCGTGCGGGTGCTCTGCTCGAAGAACAGGGCGAAGAGGCTCTTGTCGCGCAACAGGGGCGTGGCTTCGCCGCAGCGGAACTGATCCTTGAGCCTGAGGGAGAAAGCGAGCATGTGCTCGAGCTCTTCATCGGTCCAGTCACGGGTCGTGATGTAGTCTTTGCCCTTCAGATTCATGATTCACCTCGGTCTGTCGTCGTCCAGGTCTGGGGGAACGCGGCGTAAAAGGCGCAAGCCTTCACCACATCGTCCACCGGTACGTATTCATTTGCGGCGTGGGCCATGCGTTCCTCGCCGGGGCCGAAGCCGATGCAGGGCACTCCGTGCAGGCCGTTGATGGCCACGCCGTTGGTGCTGAAGGTCCAGCGCGACACTTCGGGTGGGGCACCGAAAACGGCTTCGTGAGCCGCCACGCCGGCGCGCACGGCCGGGTGGTCTTCTGGCATCACCCAGGTGGGGTAGTACTTCTCCATGGGATAGACCAGGCCCGTCCAGGCCGGGACTTCGTAGGTCAACATCCACACCTCGGCTTCGATGCCGGCCGCCGCGAGCAGTTCGCGCACTTCGGCCAGGGCCGACTCCTTCGTTTCGCCCGCGGCCAGGCGGCGGTCGATGTGCAGTTCGGCCTTGTCGGGCACCGCACACAGGCTCGGGCCTTCGACACCGAACCAGGTTACGCAGCAAGTGCCCTTGCCCAGGAAATCATCGCCGCCGAGCCGCTCGTTGAGTTCGTCGATCAGCAGACACGCCGGTGCCAGCTTGGTCGCCGCATTGTCGCCGCGATCCGGCGCCGAACCGTGGCACGAACGGCCGCGGGCGGTCACGCGGATCTCCATGCGGCCGCGTTGTCCGCGGCACAGAGTCAGGCCCGTAGGCTCTGTCGAAACGACGACCTCGGGCGTCAGGGTCTTCTCCTGGAGGATGTGGTGCCAGCACAGACCGTCGCAGTCCTCTTCCATCACCGATCCGACCATCCACACCTGCAGCCCGTCGAGCAATCCCAAATCTTTCATGATCCTGGCGGCGTAAACCATGCCCGCCATTCCGGCCTTCTGATCTACGGCGCCGCGGCCGTAGATGCGGCCGTCCTCGAGCTTGCCGGTGAAGGGATCGCAGGACCACTGGTCGCGGTCGGTCACGTCGACGGTGTCGATGTGGGCGTCGAAGGCCACCACGCGGGGGCCGTCGCCCATGCGGCCGAGCACGTTGCCGAGGGCGTCGAACTTGACCTCGTCGAAGCCCACGGCCTCCATCTCAGCGGCGATGCGCCGTGCCACGGATTCTTCACCGCCGGACGGACTGGGGACCGCGACGATGTCGCGGAGAAATGCGACGAGATCCTCCTGGTGGGCATGTGCGGCCTCATGGATTGATTTGTATTTCACTGCGGTCCTCGTTTTCGGTTGTGGAGACAGGAAGGCCGGCCGCGGATGCACCGGGCCGGCCTCCAGGTGTCCATCGCTAGATCTTCGCCATCCGATCCCAGATCCTGCGGGCCGCGGCGCGGCAGGCCACGCCGTCGTAGGGGGCGGCGTCGCCGTACACGTAGCGCTGGGCGCCGTCGACCCAGACCTCGCGCACGTCCCAGGGGTGGAAGCCGAAGAGCATCAGGCTGAGCCAGTTGTCTTCACTCAAGGGGCTCTTGTGGGCGTCGTTGCAGATCACCAGGTCGGCAGGGGCGCCTACGTCCAGCGAGCCGAAGGGTTCGCCGAAGATCTCCCGGGCCAGGCGGTAGCCGCCGATCCAGAATTGAAGCGAACCGGCGAAGCCCAATGAACCACGGCCGGTCTCGTTGCCGCGGAAGAAGGTGGTGCGCATTTCACCCCACATGTTGCCGTCGAGACCGTCGGTGCCGAAACAGGCGTTGTCGGGAAAACGGTCCACCGGGGCGCGGCCGACGCCGTTGTTCATGTTGGAGCGTCCGTTGTGCACCAGCCAGGAGCCGCGCTCGCCGATCAGGCGCAGCTCGAGGGGGGTGAGGTCGGTGCCGTGGGCGAAAAGGCTGCCCTTGCGGATCAGGCCGAAGCCGTCGAAGCGCGACACCGGGTCGGGCCATCCGCGTTCGCGACAGAGTTCGCGGTCTGTGTTGCCTTCACACAGATGGGTGTGGAGGCCGACGCCGAACTCGTCGCAGATCTCGGAGAGATGCTCCAGAGTTTGATTCTCGAGGGTGAAGCCGGCGTGGGCGCCGACGAGTCCGCGGAACCAGGGGACGCCGGCGCTTGTGTTGTCACGGATCTTGGCCAGGTATCGCCGGTTCTCCTCGAGGCACATGTCGCGGCTACCGGGACCGCCGCGGTCGGTGGTCTCGTAGCAAAGGGCTCCGCGCACACCGGCGTCGCGCAGGCCGCGTTCGACATGGTCGAGGGAGTCGCCGACGGCCGTCAGGCTGCTGTGATGATCGAAGACCAGGGTGGTGCCGCAACGGAGGCTGTCCCAGGCGCCGGCCACGGCGCTGTAGTAGATGGACTCGGCGTCGAGGGCACGGTCGAGCTTCCACCAGATCTCCGTCAACACGTCCTGGAACGAGCGGGGCGTGTTGACCGGCGGCGGCATGCCGGGGGCCAGGGCGGAATAGAGGTGATGGTGTCCGTTCACATGACCGGGCATGACGACGCGGCCGCCCAGATCGCGAACGCCGGCGCCGGCTGGTGCGGTCAGGCCGACGCCGCGTTCGGCGATGCGTCCCTCCTGGAGCAGCAGGTCGCACCGTTCCACGCGGGGGGAGGCGTCGGCGTTCATCTCGACCGGGAGGTAGTCGAGGACGATGGCGTCCTTCAGCAGCACGGTGGTCTGGCTCAACGTCGGTCCTCCCATAGTCTCTGACCTGGATTCCGTCCATCGAGGATGATTGGATGGAGAGGAAACATCAAGAGAAAAGCGCCCGGAGACGGTGCTCCGGGCGCTTCGCGGTCATTGGTGGTCGGCTATTCCTCAGGCAGCAGCGACTCCAAATCCTTGAAGATCGAATCGGCCTTGAACCCCTTGACCACCCACACCGTGGTGTCGTTGGAGGTCATGGTGTACACGCCGTCGGGTTTGCCGTCGGCAGCGGGTCGAGCGGCGCCGAAGCGCAGTTCGAAGTCCGTGCCGTCGGCCAAGGCGATCTCCACCCGGCGGTCGGCCTTCCACAGCCCGTAATCTTCCCAGGATCCCTTGGGGTCGGCCACATCTGCGGCCTGCACGCTGGTCAGGGCGGTCATGATCGCGTCGACCTTGGACTTGGCCAAGGGGCGCCGCTCGGGCTCGACCAGCACCCACTCCCAGGTGGACTTGTCAACCGTGCCGGTAGAGTCGGGTGCGGCGAAGACCTTCTCCATCGACAGGGAGGGTTGGTCGCCCACGTGAAGACGGATGGCCTCGATGTCCTGCCGTTCGCAGGCGTGGACCTTGAGGTCGAGGAAGTTGTGGTTCTGTGGGTCGGCCGGACCCTGCCACATACCGAGCTTGCCCAGCACGTTGGTGCGGCACAGGTAGACCGCATCGCTGCCGGGTTCGCGCACGAAGACGCCGGTCCCGCTCGGGGGCGTGTCGCCCAGTTCAAGGCTCGTCAGCTCCTGCCACTCGGCGCCGTAGAGCGTGACGACCACCGGCGAGGCGTCCGGTCCCAGGCCGTAGTCCGTCAGAACCTCCGCCGATTCGCTGCGGAATTCTCCGCGCAAGCCGTCGAGAGCGTCGAGCAGTTCTTCGACTTTGCGCGAATCTGCGGGCTGGCTCCAGGCCGAGCGGGCGACCCAGCGGTCGGGCAACCGTTCGAGCACCACGCGGGTGCTGTCCCCTTCGCCGCGGGCCACCACGATGCGGTTGATCTCCTGGCCTTCGAAGCTGATGTCGAACAGCGCCGAGGTGTCGGAGCTCGCGACTGATCGCCTGTGGCTCATCTTCTGGAACATGCTCACGGCCAGCAGGACCACCACCACGGCGGCCATGATCATGATGTTGCGGGGCTTCATCGCACGGCCTCCTTTCGACGGGCTGCGGCACGGAACAAGCCGTAGATCACCAGCAGCAAGGGGATCAGGACCACCGCGAAGAGGCGGTAGGCCAACTTCTCGCCGTCGCTCACAGGACGGATCGAACGCATGGTCATGGCTTTGGACCGGATGGAGATCAGGTCGTCGCCGTAGGCCAAGGCGTCGACGGCGTTCAGCAGGAACAGGCCGTTCTGACCGGCCTGCAGAGCCATGTCGTCGAACATCTTGGCACAGCCCGTGATGACCAGCTTGGCCGGGGCGGGTGCCAGAGGCGCCACGATGTCGGCCGGAGGTCCTTCCTCACCCTCGGCGCCGCCGGCGTCGGGCCACTCGGGCACGCCGGTCTGAACGAAGGTGTCGGGAAAATCGCCTTCGATCAGGGCGGCCAACGGCAGCCCCTTCTCCATGGGCTTGCCCGCTTCGTTGAAGTAGCTCCCAGGCACCACCGAAGGGGTGAAGGTTTCGCGCCAGGCGTTGTCGCTGGCGGTGAACAGGGTGGTCGCCGCGAGGCCGTTGCTCGCCAGGGCGGTGGGATCGAGTTCAAGGGCCGAGCCCCACAGGTAGAGCACGTTGCCGATGCGGCTGGTCATCGGCGCGTCGGGATTCATCTGAGATTCGGTCACCCACAGCTGGATGGGCAGACGCACCGGTTCGTTGGTCTGGAAGCGCAGACCACCGACGTTCTGGGTGCGCGGCACGTTCAGAACCTGGTTGCTGGCGTCGAACAGGTGACGGCCGTCGATATCGGCGCCCAGGGCGTCGAGCATACCGCTCAAGCCGCTGGGCTGGCCGTGGCCGGTGATCGTGAACCCGCCCCGCGCTCCGGGCTGGTAGTCGTAGATGTGATCCTGCACCGCGAGCACGGTGTTGACGCCGTTGCTCAGGGCGCGGTTGATCTCGAACGCTTGGCGTTCGTTGAACCCAGTGGGGTTGAGCACCACCAGCACGTCCACATCATCGGGGATCCGCGATTCGCGAGTCAGGTCGATGCGTCGGACATCGTAGTGCTCCTGGGACAGCAGCTGCGGCACGGTGCTGAACACGTCCACCGGCTCGGGAGGCTGCATGCCCTGCTGCAGGTACATCATGGCCACCTGGGGATCAACCTGCTGCACCGGGGCCACCAGAGCGACCACGGGCAGCTTCTCCTGGGTCAGGCGGTACACCCGAGACACCAATTCGTACTCGAGGGTCGGCAGCGTCTGGGGGAGCACCTGGGGGAGCACCTCTTCGGGGTAGTCCTTGTAGGCGATCGTCATGGCGCTCCAGATCAGCTTGACGCCGATCTCGTCCTTGTCGATGGACTGCACCTGGAACGGGCGCACGCCGCGGCCCGACAGCGAGGCCTGCATCTCCTCGTCGTTCTGCGGGTCGTGGACCGAGAACTCGAACATGCCGTCGCCGGCGCCGGCGTAGTCGCGCAGCTTGTCGGTGACGTCGCGTTCGAGGGTCTTCAACTCGGTCGGCATGTGGTCGGAACCGGTGACGTAGAACTTCACCTGCACCGGCACCTGCAGATCGCCGAGGATCTTCTTGGCCGAGTCGCTCATGGTGTAGAGACGGTCGCTGGTCATGTCGACGCGGGCGCCGTTGAAGCCGCTGAGCACGTCGGTCAGCAGCACGGCGCCGGCGATGAGCAGAAGCACCGAGACGGCGAAAGTCAGACGGAAGGTACGACGGGTCTTGCTCATCCGTGCTTCCTCCCTTCCAACCACAGGTTGTTGAGCATCAGGAAGACGACGGTCAGGGCCAGGAAGTAGGACAGGTCGCCCAGTTCCAGAACGCCGCGCTGCAGCGACTGGTAGTGGCCCATCAGGCCCAGGGATTCGGCCAGCAACGAGCCCAGCCCGCCGATCCAGCCGTCGATGGTGGCCGACACCGTGGGGATGCCGATGAGGAATAGGACGAAGCAGGCGAGCATGCCCAGGATGAAGGCCGAGATCTGGTCCTTCAGCAGGCCGCTCGTGAAGATTCCCACGCTCATGTACAGGCCCCCGAGCAGCAGCGCCCCGAGGTAGCCGCTGAGGATGGCGCCCACGTCGGGATTGCCCAACACGATCAGCATGATGGGAATGGGCAACGTCGCGATCAGTGCCGTCATGTAGAAGGCCATGGCCGCGAAGTACTTGCCGAGCATGACCTCACTGGACTTCATGGGCAGCGTCATCAGCAGCTCGAAGGTGCCGTTGCGCTGGTCTTCGGCCCAAAGCCGCATCGAGACGGCAGGGATGAAGAAGATCAGAAAGAGTGGCAGGTTTCCGAAGAAGTCCCGCATGTCGGCCATGCCCTGCAGGAAGAAGGGCGTCATGAACAGGCCGCAGTTGAGCACCAGGAACACGATGATGAAGATGTACGCGATCGGACTGTTGAAGTAGGCCGCGAACTCGCGCCGGAAGATGGTCTTGATGTTATCCATGGTGCACCCCCGTTCCTCCGCTCGTCTTGCGGGTCAGGGCGATGAAGGTGTCCTCGAGGCTGAAGCGCGACTCGTGGAGTTCGACGAGGTCCCAACCCCGGCCATGAATGGCCGCGCCCAGCGGCACGCGCACGTCCTGATCGAAACCGGTGCGCACTTCGAAGCGGGCCACGCCGTCGTGTTCGCCGAGCAGCTCAGCGGTCGCAACTCCCGAGACTCCGGAGAGCACGGGCGCCACGTCGTCGGCCGCTGCGTGCACGCTCACGTAGATGCGGTTGCGCTCCATGGCGTCCTGCTCGAGCTTCGTGATGTGGCCGTCGGCCACCAACCGGCCGTCGTTGATGATCACGACGCGATCGGTCACCGGCCGCACCTCTTGGAGGATGTGCGTCGAGAAGATGATCGTCTTGGTGCTGGCCAGCCCTTGGATCAACTCGCGGATGCCGATGATCTGCAAGGGGTCGAGACCGCTGGTGGGCTCGTCGAGGATCAGGATGTCGGGATCGTGGATGAGTGCCTGGCCCAATCCGGTGCGTTGCTTGAAGCCCTTGGAGAGCTGATGTACGTGCTTGCCGTACACGCTGCCCAGTCCGCAGGCGTCGACGACCCAGTCGAGTCTGCTCTTGAGACGGGAGCCGCTCAGGCCACGCGCGCGGCCCACGAACTCCAGGTACTCATAGACCAGCATGTCCACGTATAGAGGATTGGTCTCGGGCAGATACCCGATCCGGGATCGGACCTCGAGTGGTCGCTCCAGGACGTCGATGCCGTCCACCTCGACAGATCCCGCGTCGGGGGCCAGGAAGGTCGTAATGATCTTCATGGCCGTGCTCTTGCCGGCGCCGTTGGGACCCAGGAAACCGAGGATCTCTCCCCGGTCGAGGCGGAAGGAAACGTCGTCGAGGGCGACTGTCGGTCCATACCGCTTCGTCACACCACGTACCTCGATCATCGCCTTGGTTTCCTCCGGTTACAGAAATGGGGTCATGACTTCCTACTCACACGAACGGACCGACGGACGCCGGTCCAGGCCGACCCATTCCGGGCCGAGCCGGCCAATATACACGAAACCCCCGGACCGGTTCCACCCGAATGGCGTTTTTTCGGCCGATCGGATACCATGGGCAAGAGACGACCCCTATCGGAAGGATCCCAGATGCCTCACGTCTCCCACATTCCCCTGCCGGATTGGCGGGAATACCCCCGCGAAGAGATGATTCGCCGCGTTCGCGAGTTCGCCGACGAGGCCGCCCGCCGTCGCACCGTGCGCGACTTCGAAGTCCGCCCGGTGCCCCGCGAGGTCATCGCCGAGGCCCTGCGAGCCGCCGGCAGCGCCCCGAGTGGCGCCAATCAGCAGCCCTGGCACTTCGTGGTGGTCACCGATCCGGCCTTGAAAAAAGAGATCCGCACGGGCGCCGAATTGGAAGAACGCGAGTTCTACGACGGCCGCGCCCCCCAGGAATGGCTCGATGCTTTGGCCCCCTTGGGCACCGACGACCACAAGCCCTTCCTCGAAACCGCACCGGTCCTGATCGCCGTCTTTCAGCAGCGCTACGGCCTCGACGCCGCGGGCGAACGCGTGAAGCACTACTACCCGACCGAGTCGGTGGGTCTGGCCACGGGCATGCTCATCATGGCCCTGCACCACGCGGGGCTGGCGACGCTGACCCACACGCCCA
>CALEMW010000059.1 GCA_937910695.1 uncultured bacterium | reverse complement strand
CGGCGCCGTCGCCGATGACGATGTAGAACAGGCCGTCGAGGAGCTCGCCCGGCATGCCGGCCAGCTCGAAGTACTCGTCGGTGTCGGCGCCGGCGTTGTCGATGCGGACTTCGTTGATGTTCAGAGCCATGGCGGGAACGGCCACGGCGATCAGCAGGATCGTGAGCAAAGTCTTCATTGCTACCCCTCCGAAGGTGTCTGTGTTGAAAGCGTTACAATATCATGCCTCATTCCGTGCAATACGTCAAATGAAACTGCTTATGACATGATTAAAAATCAGTGAAAATGAGAGTGTCGGCAAGGCGCGTATGGATCGGATTTAGGCCAAAAACCTTGGGGTTGGGGTTTTTCGGCCTGTGTTGTATCGTATTCCACCATCCCGAAAGCCGTACCTGCTTCCCCAGAGGACCGCATGTCCGAGACTACCACCAAGGACCCAGGTTGGAGTTTTTCCAACGCCTTCTGGGTCGCCAACGGCGTTGAGCTCCTTGAGCGCGCCGCTTGGTATGGCGTTTTTGTCGCCATTACGCTGTATCTGTCGCGGATTTTGGGCTACAACGACGTCCAGGCCGCCACCGTTTCGGGCGTGTTCACCGCAGGGCTGTACCTGTTGCCCACTTTCAGCGGGGCCTATGCCGATCGGATCGGGTTCCGCAATGCCCTGTTGCTGGCCTTCGGTTTGCTGACGATCGGCTACGCCGGCATGTGGGCGCTGCCCACCCTGCTACAGTCCAACGGCCTGGCGGTCTACGGCCGCGAGGTCCAGTTCACGGGCCTGGAGGAAAGCTGGTACAAGTGGCTTTTCATTCCGGTCATGATGGTGATCATGGTGGGCGGGTCGTTCATCAAGTCGGTCATTACAGGCACGATCGCCAAGGAAACGACCGAGGTGAACCGAGCCCGTGGCTACTCCATCTTCTATGCCATGGTCAATGTGGGAGCCTTCAGCGGCAAGACCATCGTCAAGCCCCTGCGAGACAGCATGGGCAACGAAGGTCTGATCGTTCTGAATCTCTTCGCTGCTTCGATGACGTTGCTGGCCTTCATCCTGGTGTTGTTTTTCTACAAGGCGGCCAAGGAGAAGGTCGAGGCGCGGAGCGTGGCGGAAGTCTGGAAATCCCTGCTTGCGGTGCTGTCCCAGGGCCGCCTGCTGGCTCTGATCCTGATCATCACCGGTTTCTGGATGGTCCAGCACCAGCTCTATGCCAGCATGCCCAAGTATGTGCTGCGCATGGCGGGCGAAGGTTCGTCGCCGTCGTGGTACGCCAACGTGAACCCGGCGATCGTGGTGCTCACGGTAGGGCTGGTGACCCAGCTGTTGCGCAAGCGCACAGCCTTGTTTTCGATGACTATGGGCATGTTCATCATGCCGGTGTCCGCGTTCTGCATGGCGGCGGGCAACATGTTCGGCGGCGCTGAGATCATGGGCATGCACCCGATCGCCGTGATGATGGTGATCGGCATCGCTTTCCAGGGTCTCGCCGAGAGCTTCATCTCGCCGCGTTACCTTGAGTACTTTTCGCTCCAGGCCCCGAAAGGGGAGGAGGGGTTGTACCTCGGGTTCAGCCATCTGCATTCGTTCATTTCGGCCCTGGTGGGCTTCTTCATCTCCGGCCTGATGCTCGATCGCTGGTGCCCTGATCCGCGCACCCTTCCCGAGTCGGTTCAGGCGGAGCGCCTGGCGGCCCTGGCCGGCAACGGCCCCATGCCCGAGGCCTATGCCCACGCCCATTATCTGTGGTTCGTGTTTGTAGGGATCGCGTTCACATCAGCGGTGGCACTGATCGTCTATGGGCAAGTGACGAGGCGCATCGACGCCAGGAAGACTGCATGATTTTGGGACGGTTCGGCATGACGACGGCCGCGATCCTCGTGATCGCGGCCGCCGTCGCGTTTGCAGCACGGGACCCGGTGATCCGGTTCGTCGACGTCGATCAGAACATTCAGCTCGAAACCGTTGATTGGGGAGGAACCGGCCCCGATGTCGTGTTGCTCGCGGGCATGGGTCTGACCGCCCACGTCTACGATGCCTTCGCCCGCCGCCTGGCGGCGGACTTCCATGTGGTCGGCGTGACGCGCCGGGGGTTCGGCGCCTCGACCCATGCGAACGGGGGCTACGACCCCCTGACTCTGGCCAAGGATATTCGCTGCGCTTGTGACTCCCTCGGCATCACCATGCCCATTTTGGTGGGTCACTCCCTCGCCGGCACCGAGATGGCGTTCTTCGCTTCGCGCTACCCTGGTCGGGCGCGGGCCATGATCTTTCTCGATGCCGCTTACGACCACTCCCTGATCGGCGAGCTCGAAGATCTGGCGCCGCGGCCTGTTGCGACAGCCCCCGGCGGCGCCGATCTCAACAGCCCGGAAGCCATCACAGAATGGTACCGGCGCACCCGCGGGATCCTGCTGCCCGCAGTCGAACTCCACTCGTTGTTCGTCTTTACGGATAATGGTCATCTCAAGGACATGAATGCGTCGCCGTTGGCCCAGGGTTTGATCGTGGATGCCCTGCGCACGCCGCCGTTCAGCAGAATCGACGTGCCGGCCTTGGCTGTGTTCACCAAACCGACCATCGCAGCCCAGTATCCCTCGTACAGAGGGTTCAACCCCGAGCAGATGCGGGCCGCCCGCAAGCGCATCGCCATCACGCGGCAGCTCATGTCGGCGGCGCTGGCCACCTTCGAGGCGGCATGCCCCAGCGCCGAGACGGTTGTGCTCGACGGGGTAAACCACTACCTCTTCCTCACCCAACCCACTGCGACGCTGCAGATGGTTCGCGCGTTCCTGGGCTCGCTGTCGCCCGCCGAGTAATCCCTCCGGTTTGATCGATCGAGTAAAAACTCCCCGCCGGCGGGGAGTTATCGCACAAAGCCTCAACCCCGTCTGGCCGCCTGAATCATCTGGTCGAGTTGTTGCAGGAACAGCGACCGGTCCTTCTTCGCGAACGGCGGCGGACCGCCGCCCATCACGCCCTGCTCACGTAGCTGGGTCAGGAGTTGGCGCGTGGCCAGGGATTCGCAGACGTTCTCCGGGGTAAACGGTTTGCCCTTGTGGCCCAGCACTCTCGCGCCTTCGTCGAGGCAGCGGGCGGCGAGGGGAATGTCGGCGGTGACGACGATGTCGTTGCGTTCGACGTTGGCGACGATCCAGTCGTCGGCTTCATCTCGTTCCTTGTCCACGACTACCAGCTTGACCGCTTCGCCGCCGGGGTGGCGCATATAGCTGTTGGCCACCAGGGTCACCTGCAGGCCGTAGCGCTGGGCGACCTTGTAGATCTCGTCCTTTACGGGGCAGGCGTCGGCGTCGACGTAGATGTGGGTCATGGAGCATCCTGAGAAGTTGGGTTCACGGTTGCGGCGTCAGCGGCGCACGGAAACCGTCTTGATCATGGCGAATAAGGAAAGGCCAGGCTTCAGGCCCAGTTCGTCCCGTGAGAGGGGAGTGACCGAGGCGAGCAGCGGCACGCCGCAGTCGAGGCGCACATCCACCAGACCGTCCGCCCGTACGGCAACGTCGACCACCACGGCGGGCAGGATGTTGCGGAAGCTCGTTCCCTCCGGCCTAGTGAGGGCAAGCCCCACGTTCTGGGGCTGGATGCGGACTCGGGCCGTCGCGCCGATCGGCGCCGTCAGATGCGGCACGACAAGTTCGCCGCCTGCAAATGCCAGCCGCGTGAGCACGCCTCCGGCTTCGTCGCCGACAACGGTCGCCGACACGGCGACGCCGCACTCGCGAGGACCCGCCGCAGCCTGGAAGGCCGCCGTCGCCGCGATCGCTTCCACCTCGCCGTCGGCGATCACCCGCCCATCATCCATGACCAGCAGATGGTCGGCTAGATCGAGGATCTCGTCCACGGAATGGGTTACGTAGAGCACCGGCACGTCGAATTCGCGGGTGAGCCGACCGAGGTAGGGCAGGACCTCGGCCTTGCGGGCGGCGTCGAGGGAAGCCAGGGGTTCGTCCATCAACAGCAGGCGGGGCGCCGTCATCAAGGCGCGGCCGATGGCCACGCGCTGACGCTCCCCACCCGACAGAGACGAAGGATGACGTCCGAGAAGCGGCTCGAGATCGAGCAGCGAAACCACGGCGTCGAACGACGCTCCGGCGTCGGTCTCACTCCGCACGCCGTAGCGCAGGTTGCCGCGCACGGAGCGGTGCGGAAAAAGACGGCCGTCCTGGAACACGACACCGAGGCGCCGGCGCTCGGGCGGAAGGTTGATGCCGGCCGCATGGTCGAACAGCACGTCGCTTCGCAGGACGATCCGACCCCGTGTCGGCTTCAGCAGTCCGGCCACCGCGTGGATCAACGACGACTTGCCGACGCCGGAGCGGCCGAACAGAGCCGTGACGCCGCCGGGAATGCGGACGTCGGCTTCGACCAGGGCGGCACCGCGGCGCAGGCTCATCGTGAGTTCAAGCATCACGCGCCCCCTGTCCGAGACGCCGTGCTAACCGCCTCGCCAGCGACTCCGACGCCACCAGCGCTCCGAGTGCCACGACCACCGCGATCACGCAAAGCCGAAACGCGCCGTGGCCCCCATCCGGCGATTGGGTCAAGGAGTACAGAGCCAACGGCAAGGTCTGCGTGCGTCCAGGAATGTTGGACACGAACGTGATCGTCGCGCCGAACTCGCTCAGACTGCGGGCGAAGGCCAGCAGTGCGCCGGCCAACACGCCGGGGGCGGCCAGCGGCAGCGTCACGGTGAAAAACGCGCGCCATGGCCCCGCTCCGAGGGTGCGCGCTGCATCCTCGAGTCCGCGGTCCACGGTTTCGATGGACAGCCGCACCGCCCGTACCAGCAACGGGAACGCCACCACCGCGCTGGCGATCGCCGCCCCCTTCCAATCGAAGGCGAACGTCACACCGAACACGTCGTGCAGCCAGCCGCCCACAGGGCCGTTGCGACCCATCAGGACCAGCAGCACATACCCCACGACCACCGGTGGCAGCACCAGTGGCAGGTGCACCAAGCCGTCGACCAGGGACTTGCCGCGGAAATCGCGCCGGGCCAGCAGCCAGGCGGTCGCCAGCCCCGGCGGCAGGATGATCGCCACGGCAACCAGGGCAACTTTCAGGCTCAGCAGAAGGGCTTCGCGCTCGAAGGGAGTGAGCCAGCTCATGACGGCTCCCGGAAGCCGTGACGGCGGAAGATCTCGTGCGCGGCCTCGGACGCGAGGAAGTCGAGGAGCGCTCGTGCGGTCGGGCTCTCACCGCCGGTCACCATGGCGGCGGGATATGTGATGGGCGGATGCAGGCCTGCAGGAATCTCGGCCAGGATCGAGACACGATCGGACATGGCGGCGTCGGAGGCGTACACCACACCCAGCCTTGCTTCGCCTCGCTCAACGAAGGCGAGTGTCGCGCGGGCGTCGGCCCCGCGGGCGATACGGGAGCTCAAGACTTCCAGCCAACCCAGGCCTTCGAGCGCAGCCCGGCCGTACATGCCCACCGGCACATGGTCGGGATCACCCATGGCGAACACGCCGTCGCCGATCCAATCCAGAGGATCGATCTCACCGATGTCGAGGATTCGGGCCGGGATCGGAGCCCCCCGCGGCACCACCAGCACAAGCGCATTGGCGAGCAGATCGCGCCGCGTGCCTGCGGCGAGCAGCCCTCGCTCTTCGAGGTGATCCATCCAGCGGGGGTGGGCCGACAGGAACACGCTGGCCGGCGCGCCCGCCTCGATCTGTCGCGCCAGCGTGGAACTGGCGGCGTAGGACACCGTCACCGGCGGGCCGTCCCAGGCGGCGAGGACCTCGTCGAGGGCGCCGCGCGTGGAGGCGGCGGCGAAGATCAGCAACGGCTCGTCGGCCGTCGTGCACGCGCCGCACAGCAGGCAAGCCAGGATGGTGAACAGCAAAGCGGCGCGCATCGAAACCTCCGTGGCGCCAAAGGTAGCATGGCCGACGTCGGTTGTCGCGGCCGGGCGTCGCTGGTACCATGCCGATTCACTTTGTCCCGGAGGCCCCGATGACCCCCACCGACCGCACTGTTGATCTGCTCCTGCTTGCCGCCCGTCTCAAGCGACTCCAGCGTACCGGCTGGGTCATGAGTAGCGTGGCCAATCCGGAGACCATCGCGGCCCATAGTTACGGCACCGCTCTGATCACCCTGCTGTTGCTGGACCTGATCGACGAGCCCCTCGACCGCGCCAAGGCCCTCGCCATGGCCGTGATCCACGACCTGCCCGAAGCCGTGCTCGGCGATGTGCCCACGCCGGCCACACGGCACATGCCGCAGGGGTGCAAGGCGGCAGCGGAGGCCGGGATCCTTGGGGACATGTGCGAGGACGTGCCGGCGGCGGCGAATTGGTGCGAGCTGTGGGAGGAGTTCGCCGCCCGCAAGACCCGCGAGGCGCTGCTGGTGAACGATGCCGACAAGCTCGACATGTTCCTGCAGGCGACCATCTACGGCAACAATGGGCACAGTGAGACGGCGCGGTTCTGGGGGCAGGTGGATCATTATCCTTGGACGTTCGCGGCGAGTCAGGAGCTGCTCGAGGGGATCGGGATGAGGCGTCGCGGCATGGGATTGACCTAGCCCCACACCTCTGCGAACACCTCGTCCTTGAAGCCGATCATCATCGTCTCGCACCGCGCCCTAGTTCGGCTGCAGCCGCTGTAATTGATGAAATGTAAGACATTTTCCCGCGGGTTGTGATATTCTTGTACTTCAGAGCAAAAACCCAGGTCATTGCCCGGAAAAGCATGATTGATCAATTCAAACATCTCGGACTCATCACGATGGCGCTCATCCTCGCCGCCGGGCCTACGTCCGCTCGAGATTGTCTGGATTATGCGACCTACGGCGGTCCTCACGGCGAGCCCCCTTTGGCCGGCGGGCTCCTGCTTCCGACTCCCGCCGTTGATCTCTCCATCCAGGCCGGCCATGCCTATCTCGCATGTGGCGACGGCGGCCTCTGGATCGCCGAGCTGAGCGAGCCGACCTCGCCGGTTCTGGTCGGGGGTCTCGACCTGTTGGGCGATGCCGCGACCGTTGCGGCTTGGGGAGATTGGGCGCTGGTCGGCGTCGGTTCCGTCCTCAAGGTGATCGACATCACCTCGGCCAATGATCCGCAGTGGTTGCAGAGCCTCAACGTGGGGGGCCGTTTGCGCGACGTGGTCATGGCGGGATCGCTGGCGTTGGCCGCTGCGGATTCCGCCGGGTTGATCACCGTCGACTGCTCGGTCGCCTTTCCCTTCGGTTCCATCGGCGCCGTGACGACATCCGCTCCCGCCTGGTCCGCGGCCGCGAGCGCCGACGGCGCCACCGCCTGGCTCGCTACCGATGCGGGCGTGGAGATCGTCGCCCTGGACGGCGCCGCACCCATGCTTGTCGGCACTCTCGTCACCGGTCGCGCCATGCGCCGAGTCGTACGCGACGGCGACCTACTCTGGGCAGCGGCCGACGACGGTCTTCTGCTGGCCTGCGACCTCACCGACCCGAGGGCGCCGCGCGAAATCCGCCGCCACACCATCGCCGCACCCGTGCTCGACATGAACATCGCGTCCGGCTTCGCGACCCTGGTCTGTGCAGACGGCCGGGTGCGCATCGCGGGTGTGGATAGGCGCGGAGTACTCGTTCCCATGGGCACGCTGACGACGCCCGGCGAAACCCAAGCCGTCGCTGCCTTCGGCCCCTACCTCGCCTTCGCCGACGGTCCCGGCGGCATCCAGATCGCCTGGCATCAATGCGATCTCGTGCTCGATGCCGGAATTGGTATCGAGCCCCGCGCTCGGCTCATGGGGGTTGTTCCCAACCCCCTGAACCCCGGCACGACGGTCATCTTCGCCCTTGCCGCCGCCGCGGATGTTCGCATCACTCTGCACGATGCTCGCGGCCGCACCGTCGCCGATCTGCTCGACGAACACCGTTCCGCCGGCACCCAGCAGGTGAAGTGGGATGGCCGCCTCGCCGACGGCGGGCGTGCTCCATCTGGGGTGTGGTACGTGCGGATGGAGGCGGGGGGCAGGGTGGTGACGAGTGCTCTGACGCTTCTACGCTGATCAAGGGATCTGTAAAAAAAAGAACCGCGCCCCCCTTCCCTGGGGAGCGCGGCTCCGGCGTGCACGCCGTGTCGGTCGGCTGTCTACCAGCTGGGGCGACGGGGGCGTTCCTCGCGGGGACGCGCCTCGTTCACCTTCACGGGGCGGCCATCGATCTCCTGACCGTCCATCTTGGTGATTGCCTCCTGGGCTTCGCCGTCGTTCTCCATTTCCACGAAACCGAAGCCCTTCGAGCGTCCGGTGTCGCGGTCCATGATGATGCGGGCGGAGTTGACCGTTCCGAACTCGGCGAAGGCATCGCGCAGTTGGTCATCGGTCATGTGGTAGGACAGGTTTCCGACGTAGATGTTCGTCATCTCAAACCTCTGTTCTCGAGTCACTCCTGACGGCCGCCACATCGGTCCATGACTCGAGACCGAGGGCGGGTTGCCGCACTGAAGTGCAGTCACGTGTGGAGAGCGAACTCTCCACGGGGAGTCTAGCACAACGGAGAAAAGAAAGGGGCGACGACGTCGCCCCTTTCCTATGATCGATTTTCAGGGTCGATCAGCAACGCGCCGCGACGGCCTCAGCCATCTCGGTGGTCGTGTTGCTGCCGCCCATGTCGTAGGTCCGCACCTCGCCCGCGGCGATGACTGCGGCCACGGCCGCTTCGAGCTTGTTGGCCATTTCGAGCTCGCCGAGGTGGTCGAGCATCATCTTGGCCGACAGGATCATGGCGATGGGGTTGACCTTGTTCATGCCCACGTACTTCGGTGCAGAGCCGTGGCTCGGCTCGAAGATGGCGACCTTCTTGCCGAGGTTGCCGGAGCAGGCGAAGCCGAGGCCGCCCACGAGCTGGGCGCACAGATCGGAGACGATGTCGCCGAACATGTTGCTGGCCACCAGAACGCCGTAGTTCTCGGGGTTCTTCACCAGCCACATGCACATCGCGTCGATGTTGGTCTCCCACAGCTCGATGCCGGGGTAGTCCTTGGCGATCTTGCGGGCCTCGCGGACCATCAGGCCGCTGGTCTCGCGCACCACATTGGGCTTCTCCACGACCGTCACCGACTTGTAGCCGAACTTCTTGGCGTACTCGAAGGCGTCGCGCACGATGTTCTGGCAGCCGGCCCGCGTGAAGATGCGCGTTGAGATGGCGATGTCCTCGTTGGCCGTGCCGGCGAGCTTGCCCATCTGGGCGGGGTGGGTCTCGGTGAGCTTGTCGCGGACGTCCTGGGGCAGGGGATGGTATTCCACGCCCATGTACAGGCCCTCTGTGTTCTGGCGGAAGACTACCAGGTCGAGGCCGTCCCTGAAGTTCAGGGGGTTGCCCGCGTAGGCCTTGCAGGGGCGCAGGTTGGTCTGGAGGTCGAACTCCTGGCGTAGGCGCACGATGGGGCTGCGGTATACCAGGCCTTTGCCCTGCAACTCGGGCACCAGGGCGGCTTCGGCCTCTTCCTTCGGCATGCTCGTGATGGCGCCGAACAGGGCGGCGTCCACGTTGTTGAGCATCTCGATGGTACGGTCTGGCAGAGGGTTGGCCTCGGTGCGCCAGATCTCCCAGCCGATGTCGCCGTGGATGTACTCGGCGTCGAAGCCGAGCTTATCGAGAACGACTTTTGTGGCGTCCATCACGTCCACGCCCACACCATCGCCGGGCATCCATCCGATCCTGTATTTCGCCATATCCACGATCCTCCTGAGAATCGCCGTCTGTGCTGCCAGCATCGAGGCCGGCGCGGGAGCTACGGGTCGAACTCCTATGATAACGTCTTGAGCGGAGGGGGAAAGATGAATCGGACGATTCTTGGGACTTCAGCAGGGCGCTCGCCGGGGATCAGGGGGCGGGTGTTTCCGTCCTGTTTTCGATGCGGTATTCCAGCAGGCCCCTGAGCACGCGGACAGCCGGCCGTTCCGCACTGATGCGGTTCCGTTGCGCGAGTTCGTGGTTGAGGACCTGGGTCATGAATACGAAGGCGGCCGGCGCCAGCCACGGCAGCCAGCGTTTCCAGCGGTGAGCCTGGAGCAGTCCGTAGCAGCCCGTCGCCCCGGCCGACAGGATCACGCAGAAGCCGGCCGCGGAAAGATAGAGGTACTGCAAGTTGAGCCAATCGCCGCTGCGGTCCACCACGCTGAAAGGAATGATGGTGATGACGGTCCAGGAGATGAAGAAGCGCAGGGGGCGGCTGCCGAAGATGATGCCGAAGAACCCGAAAGAAACGATGGCCAGGGAGACCAGCACCCGGATCGGCACCCGCCAGTCGTACACGAATCTCACGACGGGGTGAGATGACTGCAGCAGATCGCTGACCTGCATGGGAAAGACCATCAGGTTCAGATATCGGAACAAGGTTTTCACGGAGTGGAAGATGCCCGCGAAAAAACCCAGGTGGTCCGGGGAAGCCCCCACGTCCTTGAAGCCCCACAACTCCTTGGCAACGGCGAAGGCCACGCCGACAGCCATCAGGATCATCATCGTGGGCGGAAAGACGGCCCGCCCGCCCCGCTCGCGGTAGAAGAAGAACTTGTAGGCGACGAGTACGAGCATGATGGAGAACATGGCGGGCTTGGTCAGTCCAGCCAGGCCGAACAGCCCGAGCCCGAGCCAGAACCAAGGGGAGGACATGCGGCCACCGTGCTTGAAGTCGACGCGAATCAACGCGTAGAGGCTGAGCAGGTACAGAAATCCGAGCAGGAGCGATTCGAGTCCCGCCACCACGAGCAACACCTTGCCATAGTGCCCTACCGAGAGAGCGAACAGCGTGGCCGCCGGAATCGCGATGCGGGAGCGGTGGAAGAGCATATTGACAAGCAGGTACAACACGAAGGCGTTGAGCCCGTGCAGGACCAGGTTCACGACCATATAACCGAGAGGGTTGATGCCGAACGCCATGTATTCCCACATGAAGGCCAGGCGCAACAAGGGCTGGCTGAACAGGGTCCCGAGGTGCAGCAGAAGGCTGCCGGGGTTGAGGCTGAGCATGCGTGCATCGTCGAGGACCTCGAAGTCCATGACTGAAGACAGCGGCAATTTGGGAATATCGTGGTACGCCACGAAGACCAGCAACTGCAGGCCGATGAGCATGGCAATGTGGTACCGGAAATTCCGCATGAACGGCCGTGCCTCGCCTTCTTCGTTGACCCGACAGTCGATGATCGTCGATCCTCCGATCGCGATCAACTCGTACCTTCAATGATCGGCAGGAGTTTCCGTTGCCTTACGTCTCTCGTGGCGGACATAAGCTGGCCCATGCCCTCGATGCCTTCGCGGTCGACCCTGCGGGCCTCGTATGCGCCGATCTGGGCTGCAGCGTGGGTGGGTTCACCGATTGTCTGCTCCAGCGCGGCGCAGAAAAGGTCTACGCCGTGGATACAGGCTACGGAGTGCTCGATTGGAAGCTCCGCAGCGACGACCGTGTGGTTGTGATGGAGAGGACCAACGCCCTCCGGGTTGAAATACCCGAGCTGTGCGGCCTGGTCGTGGTCGACGCCAGTTGGACGCGCCAGACGCGGATCATGCCCAAGGCCCTCTCTTTGCTGACTCCCGGCGGGGCGGTGATCACATTGGTCAAGCCCCACTACGAGGCGCCGCGGGATTGGCTCGACGGGGGCGTGCTCCCGGAAGACCGCCACCCGGACGTGCTCTCTCAAGTCATTGCAGAGCTTCGAGAGGCCGGTTGCGATGTGTGCGGCCCTGAAACATCACCCTTGCGAGGGGGCAAAGGCGGAAATATAGAGTATTTGTTGCATGTTTCTATGACAATATGAGAAACTCTGGGATTCCTACGATCCTGGAGGACCCATGCGACCCTGGACAAGTCATCACACATTGGCTCTCTTTGTCCTGTTTTGGGCTCACGTGGCCTTCGCCACACCTGCGGCGCCATTGAAGCCCGTCGATCAGGTGGTCGATGAGGTCATGGCGTTTCTAGACGCAGATGTGGGCATTGCGGGGATTCGCACCAATGACAACGAGCCCGGGGGATACCCCGTGCCTCCGTACTTCTACCACTACGCCATCAAGGACCTGAACGGCCTCTGGTCCAACGGCGGCGGCGGATATCCGGGTTATGCCTCTGTCAGTTATCCGGCCTACACCAGCTCGGTGGGAATCGATGCCTTTCTGGCCTATTGGCGCTACACGGGCAGCCCCGAGGCTCTGAGCCGCGCTACCGCCTACGCCGACTGGATCCTCGACCACCTCACCCCGGCCGGCGATCTCTATGCCCGCGTGCCCTACAGCACCCAGACCGACGCCGTCATGGGCGGCGGCTGGGACGGCGAGACCATCGAACTCGACAAGCCCCCGATGTTCGGCCTGCGCCTGCTCGATCTCTACGATGCGACCGGCGACGGCCGCTACTTCGCCGCCGCCGACACCATCGCCCGCACCATGGCCGCCACTCAGATGAGCGGCTCGGTGGCCGACGACGGCCGCTGGCCCTTCCGCGCCCGCCCGTCGGACGGCCTCGTCACCCAGGACTACACCAGCCACCTCGTGCCCGCCGTGCGCTTTCTCGAAGCCATGGGCGAACGCCTGGGCGACCCGTCGCTGACCGCCGCTTCGCAACGGGCCTGGGCCTGGCTCTTGGCAAACCCCTGCGACCCGGCCAGCCCAAGCTACCAGCGGTGGGAGGGATTCTACGAGGACCAGTCACCGGACATGCAGACCGGCTTCCGCGATCACTACTCGGCCCACGAGATGATCGTCGAGCTGATCCGTCGCAAACCGGCGGGTTGGCAAGCCGTCGCCGTGGATGTGATGGATTGGGTGCGGGCCACCTATCTGATCGACGCTCCCGGCGCCGAGGTCGGCGACTACTGGCCCTCGACCTTCGAATGGTCGGGTTGGTATCACGGCACTTTCGCCTCGACCCTGCAGTTCGCCCGCACCGCCGAACTGCTGCACCAGGCGCTGCTCGACGATCCCCTCGCCGATCCCTACCTCGACACTCTCGCCCAGGGCATGGTGCTGGTTTCGACCCACGGTCAGAACGACCGTGGCATCGCCGCCGACGGCCGTATGCACACCACACTGATGGACATCTGGTCCTACCTCGACAGCACGAGCTGGTACGAACAGAACTTCAACACGGTGAAGTACTGCATCGAGTTCATGGGGCTGGATCCGTCGTGGGCTCCTGCAGACGAAGACCACCTGCTGCGCTGGACCGACCCGGTTGCGAGCATTACCTACGGCGGCGCTGCGGTCGTGTCGTTCACCACGAGCGGCGGGGCCGGGTTCGAGATGTTCAAGCTGGCTGCGGCGCCGGGCTCGGTGATGGCCGGCGGAGTCGAGTTGCCGCTGTTGCCGACCGACGACGGCGTGAGCGAGGGGTGGACCTGGGATGCGATGACCCGGCTCTGCACGGTGCGTCACGGGGGCGGGCCGGTGGAGATTTTGGCGTGGTCGACGTCCGCGGCGGCAACGCCCCGTGCCGCACGACTGCTGCTGCCCACGCCGAATCCAGCGAACCCCTTCGTGAAACTCGAGATCCGTCTCGACGCCGACGCCGCGGTCACCCTCGACATCCTCGACGTGAGGGGTCGCCGAGTCCGTACCCTCTGGTCCGGCGCCGTGTCCGCCGGCGAACACGCCTGGCGTTGGGACGGTCGCTCCGATGACGGCCGCGACGTCGCTGCAGGTCGCTATACGGTCCGCCTGCGCAGCGGTCTCGAGGTGGAGACGAAGGCGGTGACGATCGTTCGCTAGATCGGATCCGTCGCCCACTCCTCTCCAGCGAATGTCCAGACGTCTGGACACCCCACCGCCTTGCCATCTCGGTCATCATCCATTAATCTGCCCCCCACGCCCGCACGACAACCTCCGGCAGAGGACCGTCCATGGAGATCAAGCGCCTTCCGCTCGCCCTGACTGCGGCCTTCCTGGCGGCCCAGGTCCTGCTCTCCGCCTGCGCCCCGTGTGGGCCGGCCGGCTGTGCGATCGATCAGGCGGCGTCATCGGCGTCGATTCCGACTACCGTTCCAGCCGCGCCGCCTCCGCCACCCGTCGTCGGCGACGGCCCCTGGAATCTCACCCTCTTCCACCTCAACGACACTCACACGGCGTTCACGCCCGAGCCCGCCACCTGGCGCGACGACCACGCCCTGGTCGGCGGGGTCATCGCCCTGCAGTCGCACCTCGTGGAACAACGCGCCGCCGCCGCGCCGTCGCTCACCTTCGACGCCGGCGACCTGATGACCGGCAACCCCATCAGCGAGATGGAAGTGAATGGCGTGCTGGGCGGAGCCTGGATCGCCATGCTCAACACCCTGGGCATCGACGCCGGCGTGATCGGCAACCACGACTTCGACCAGGGCCGCCCCAACGCCCGCGCCCTGGCCGCCGCCGCGAACTGGCCCATGATGGCCCTCGACCTCTACGACGAGCACGGTAAGCTCGAAATCCCGCAAGAGCCTGTTGTGATCGAACGCGGCGGCCTGCGCGTCGGGGTGATCGGCGTCACGTGCGCCGGCCTGTTCGACGTGACCGCCGACTCCCGCGTGGCCGGTCTCGAACTCGTCGACCAGGAGCCCGTCGTGCGCCGTTGGATCGAGGAAATCGACCCCGAAACCGATCTGATCGTCCTGATCACCCACAACGGCATCGAGGGCGACCTCGAGCTCGCCGAACACCTCGCCGGCAGCGGCCTCGACGTGATCGTCGGCGGCCACTCCCACACCCGCACCCGCGAGCCGCGCCTGGTCGGCGGCATCCTCGTAGTACAAGCCGGCGGCCACGTGCAGAATCTCGGCCGGCTCGATCTGCGCGTGGAGGATGACCGCGTAGTGGAATACGACGGGCGGTTGATCTCCCTGCTCGCCGCAGGTCGCACCGCCGATGCGGAGCTCACCGCTCTGGCGGACCGCTACGCCGCCGAAGTCGACGCAGAGTTCGGCCGCGTGCTGGCCACGCTGTCCACCGACTGGCGCCGCGACTCCCGCGGCGAAAGCAACGTCGGCAACTGGGTCTGCGACCGCCTGATGGAGCGCGCCGGCGCCGACGTCGCCCTGCTCAACTCCGGCACCCTGCGCCAGAACTTCACCGCCGGCCCGGTCACCAAGCTGCAGCTCAACCAGCTCATGCCCTTCGGCAACCTGCTCGAGATCTTCGAGGTCGTCGGCGCCGAACTGGAGCGCATCTGCCTCGTGAACGCCCGCGCCGCCGAGAGTGGCGAGCACGGTATCCTGCAGGTGGGCGGGCTGCGCTACGCCTACACGGTCGAGGGCGAAGATGTTCGTTTGCTCGAAACGTCGATCGGTGGGCAACCCATCGATCCCGAGCACGTCTATACGGTGGCGTGCCCGGACTACGTGGCCATGAAGGCCGAGCTGTATATGGATATGCCGGTGCCGCCGACCCGTTCGACGGGCGTCACGATCACCCAGGCACTGGTCGAGGCCGTCGAGGCCGTCGGCACGGCGAACATGACCATCGACGCGACAACCGACGGGCGCATCGCCCGCCGCTGATCCTGACCGAGGGAGGGAATGACCCATGGCACACGACATCGATTACGAACTGGTAGGCGACGACATGCAGGCCGTCATCGTGGAGCTCGACCCGGACGAGGCCGTACAGGCCGAAGCCGGCGCCATGCTCTACATGGAACCCGGCGTCGAAATGAACACCGGCGCCCAGGGCGGCATCTTCGGCGGCCTGAAGCGCGTGTTCACCGGCGAGAGCTTCTTCATCACCACCTTCAAGCACACCGGCGCCGGCAAGACGCACGTGGCCTTCGCAGCTCCATACCCCGGCAAGATCATCCCGCTGGATCTCGACGCCCTCGGCGGCTCGATGCTCTGCCAGAAGGATGCGTTTTTGTGCTGCGCCTACGGCATCGACATCAGCATCGCGTTCACCAAGAAATTCGGCGCCGGCCTGTTCGGCGGCGAGGGCTTCATTCTGCAGCGCCTCGCGGGTCACGGACTTGCGTTCGCCCACGCCGGCGGCACCATCCTGCAGCGCGACCTGGCCCCGGGCGAAACCCTGCGCGTGGATACCGGCTGCCTGGTCGCCTTCCAGGAATCGGTCGACTACGACATCCAGTTCGTGGGCGGCTTCAAGAACGCCCTGTTCGGCGGCGAGGGCCTGTTCTTCGCCTCGCTGACCGGACCGGGCCGCGTGTACCTGCAGACGTTGCCGTTCAGCCGGTTGGCCGGCCGCATCGCCGCGGCGGTGGGCCGTAATCGCGGCGAGCATCGTGGAGCGGGTGGGATCGCCGGCAAGGGCGGGATTCTGGGGGATCTGCTCAGCGGGGATTGATCCTGCGGAGTTTGGCAGGGAGGCCATCGGAGGGGACCGATCCAGGAGGGGTCGGTCCTCTTTTTGTGACCGGATAGGGTAACGATGATGTCTTGTGATGTGCTATGATTCCACATTATCACTGATTGCATCTCTGGCTCGAGATTCCGGCGGGCGCCATGACAACAACACGAACGATTCGATTCCTCCTAGTTCTCTTCTGTCTCGTCGGTGCCGTTTGCGCCCAGGCCATCGAACTCTCCGTCAACGCCGAACTCGGCTTCCTCTCCGCCGGGGACCATCGACTGGGCACCAGGTTCATGGCGGAGCTGGGCCCCGACTTCTTCGACATTCCCGAGCCGCCTCACGCGCCATCCGATTACTTGTCTCTGAGCTTCGCGCTGCCCGAGCCGGGCAACGTGTTCCCGAACCGATGGCGTGCCGATTTCAGGCCTGAGGGCGTGCTGAACGACGGCACCGAATTCTGGGAGCTGCACATTGAGAGCGATCACTTCGGGGCGATGGCCATGGTGTCGGTCGATCTGATCGAAGGGCCCTGGTTCGAGATCCAGGTGTTCATCATCGGTCCGGGTGGGCGGCAACGCGCGGAGTTGCCCGTGAACTTCGTCGTGCCGATCGAGTCGGGCCACGAGATCCGTTGGATCGAGCTCGAATACAACTCGCCCATAGCTCTAGAAAACACGACCTGGAGTGTCTTGAAGTCGTTGTACCGGTAGTGGTTATCGAAGTCGCAGCACATCGTCGCGGTTGAATGTGCGGTCGTACCGTGATATGAAGACAGCGATACGGCCCCACTCAGTATTCATCTCGCCCGATGATATTCCAACGGCCGGAGCACCGGCTTCGGCATGCTTTGTCCACTCTGTTGAGAGGATGGTTCGATATGCGTACCTGTTTCCTTCTGCTTCTCGTATTGACGACGGCGCTGGCCGGGCCCGTATCGGCTCAGCAGGACGTCATGGACCTCGTCCTCGTGGCGAACGAATGCGTTCCACACCACAGCATCCAAACGACCAGTCCGTTCCAGTCGGTTACGGCGTATCTGGTGATCTGGAATCCTTCGGCGGGCGGCGTGTCCGGCTGGGAGGCCATGATCGAAGTGTCCGGCTCTCCAGTAGCTCCGGCGTGGACCCTGACGGCGGGGCTCGATGTGGATTCCGATCCCAATCGATTCCAGGTAGGCATCGGACTCAGTCCTCTCGCTCTCATGCCCAACGGGTGCGGCGCCGTGGTTCTCGCCGACTGGACAGGGTTCGTTGCCACCACGACCAACGAAATATCGTTTTGGCTTCGTGGCGTGCCCGGTTCCGTCTCGTTCGACGGCACGCCCGGCTACAGCGGTCCCTATGCTGCCGGTGATTTGCGCTCCCTTGAAAACCGCTTCGTCGATTTCGACCGGCCAGTGTTCTGCATCAATACCGACAATTGTCCCGAAGTGGCATCCCTCGCTGCCTGGGTCAACGTGGCGGGCGTCCATGCCGGGGCGGCCCCCTGGAGCGATCTGAGCAACAAAGCTGCACTGGCCGCCACTGCCTCTGAAGCGATCGACTCCAACGATCAGATCGCAGACGATTCCGATATCGTGTTCATCGCCCCTGCGGTCACCCAGGAACTCGACGTTGATGCACGACCGGCCTTCGATCCCTACACCGAGAGCGGGCAGTGGACCTTCATTGCGCGTACTGAAACCATGGCGGGGTTCGACAACACTGTCGACCTGACGTTCACCCATTCCGCTTCCATCGCACAGGATATGATCCTGCACCTTCTCGACCGGGAAACGAGCACTTGGCAGGACCTACACGTCAATCCCTACTACCGGTACACAGCCCCGACGGGCGGCGGCATCCAGCAGCGCGTGTTCGATCTCTTCTTGGGCAACGACGGCAGCCTGATGCCCCAGTTCTCGGTGGTCATTGATGTAGGATCGGCGGGACTCGCCGATCTGGGCAACGTGGCGTCCACCCTGGCGGGAGCGACCAACGGCTACGATCCCGCCCTCGACACGCCGGAGCCGCCAGCTGCCCCTGCTCCCTCGCTGTCTCTCTATTTCCCCCATGAGCCCTGGGGTTCGGTTTTCGGCACCAGGTTCATGCGTGATGTGCGAACCCCGTACGAGCCCTCCCTTTCGATGGGCACCTGGACGTTTACTGTGGACCGCGCCGGCGACTTTGGTCCAAGCGTTCCGGTCGTCCTGGAATTCTCCCCGAGCTTTTCGAGTATGTTGCCGTGGCTCGTGCGTTTGCGCGTTCACGAAACCGGCGAGATCATCGATCTTAACGCCAATGGATGGCGGTACGAGTGGATTCCCGGGCCCGGCGGTTCGACCAGCTTCGATCTGATGATCGGGACTCCCGAGATGCCCTATCTGAACCCGGTCTCCCGCTCCATCCCCAACGGTTGGTCCCTCTTGGGGGCGCCCCTCGTTCAACCGCATGGTGCGGGCACCTATCAGTCCATGATGCTGGACGACACCTCCGGTCAGGCGTTTATCTTCGGCTATGACCCCGCCCTGGGCTACGATCTCCTCAACCCCAACGACTCGTGGCCCCGCGGCGAAGGCGTATGGCTCGGTTCGGCCACGACGTTCGATTGGAACATCACCGGTGAAGTGGATCCCGACCCTGTGGATGTGACCTTGAACAATGGCTGGACCTTGGTGGGCTATCCCCTGTGGTTCCCCTCCGATCTGATGGGCGTATCGGTCGTGTACGGCGGATCGACAATTACCTGGGCGGATGCCGTGAGCGCCAACCTCGTCGGCGCCGACATCCACGGCTACGACAACGCCACGGGCGCCTACACGACCGGCACCGCTCTCGACACCTGGCACGGTTATTGGTTCTGGGCGAACCAGCCCGGCGTCGTCCTCGTGTTCGACTACGAAGCCATGCCCATGACCGCTCTCCGCCGCTGGCAACCCTTCGCCGTCCTCGACGACGAAGACAACTGGCGGCTCGACGTCGCCGTCGAAGGCGCACACTCGACCCTCACCCTCGGCACCTGCGAACTCTCCTCCGATGGTTTCGACGCCTATCAGGACCGGGCTCCGGCGCCGAAGTCCCCTGTCGACGTCGACGGCCCCGAACTGTTCTTCGACCACCCCGAGTGGAACCTCTCGACCGGCGCAAAGGTCGCCAGCGACATCCGCGAACCGCTGGCCGGCCTGCCCCGCGCCTGGGACGCCGTGCTGACCTCCCCGGCCCCCGGTCCGGTAACCCTCGCCTGGGACCCCGCCACCTGGGGCGGCACGAGCGATCTCCAGGTCTACCTGCCCGACCAGAACCGCGTCGTCGTGCTGTCGATGCGCGCCACGACCTCGGTCACCCTCGATGTGGGCACCGAGCCCCTCGCGGTGCAGTTCCGCACGCCGTCGCTCACGGGCGTCGAAGACGAGACCCCGGCCGCGGTCGCCTCGTTGACCGCCCGCCCGAACCCCTTCAATCCCCAGACCGAACTGTTCTTCACCTCCCCGAAGGCCGGCACGGCGACGATCCGCATCCACGACGTTCTTGGCCGCCTCGTCACGACTCTCCAAG
>CALEMW010000058.1 GCA_937910695.1 uncultured bacterium | reverse complement strand
GGACCGCACCACGCGGGCGAGGCTCCCAGACTTCCAGGCTGCGTCTCTCTTCGCTGCGACTGCCTCGGGCCTATCCATTGTCGTTCCTCCGGATATGCTCCGCCTCGGTGAGCAGGTGCCCAGCCGTCACGCGCAGGGCCACGGCGATCTTGCGCAAAGTGCGTATGTTGCCGCCCGCCTCGAGAAACCTGCCGAGCGTATTCGGCGCCATGCCCGCACGCTCGGCGAGGTCCGCCTTCGTGCCGATCCCGGCGACCGCCATCTGGGACAGGATCGCCCGCTTGATTGACTCGTCGAATGTCATTTCCGCCTCCTGGCAGTCGGAGCACATCTCGGCTCCGGGTTTGTACGCGTCGCATCCGTCGCAGAGGTCTGGGTTCATCTAGTACACCATCCCGCCGCGACCTTCGTCCTCTCCGTATCCCTCTCTATGTGTCGGCCTGTATGCCGCGTCGGCGGCTGCGCATCGCGCCTTGAATGCGTCGTCTGACGCTTTCTTTGCCGCTACTTTCTGGACACTGATCGCCCGCAGCCTTTCGATCTCTTCATCTGTCACGTCATACGCTGCCCTGCCGCAGCAAGAAGCGTCCGCGTACCCGGTGCGCCCCAGGTCCATGCTTGTCACCAGCGGGAGGAGTTCGACGTCGGCGCCACGCTCTCTGTCGACATGCAGCGTGCCGGTTGCCTCGCTGCGGATCTCGGTCACCGCCATCACTCGGCAGCAGTCCGTATTCATCACGGCCATCATGCGCTTGCGGTCCATCGTGGTCTCCTTGGTTGTGGTTTCCCGTTCCCATGTCTTGAGAATAGCAGAACGGGAACCCGAGTCAACTAAAAAGTTTAGTCTCTAATCTTTTTTGTTTAGCGGGAGGGTAGACAGGGGGAGCTCGCGCGCATACCTTATAGACAGGAGGGAACAATGAAAACACTTCTGGCGATTCTGGCGGCGATGGTTCTTCTGTCCTGCGACGGTGGAGAATGCGGACAGGAGGTGGCGGGGGCTGACGAGTGCTGGCCTGGTCCTGGGATGTGCTGGTTCCCGTCTGCGAACGCTAACGAACTAGGCGTCTGCTGTAACGACTCGTGCGGATGCTCGCTCTCTATGAGGGCTCCGCACCCTGGAGTGATCAGCGTATTTCTTCCGTCATCTTACGGGTGCATCGATCTCGAGTTGAAGGGTGGATATTCCTGCGACGCCGACTGCGTCTGTACCTATCCCCCCGAAGACTCTGGTGTGATCATCGAACTTCCCCAGTAGGCGCCGCCTGCGTTTGTGGCGCTGGCTCAGGCTGGGTCGCTTGGTTCACTGTGTACCCGCTACCCGCCGCAAGCGCAGCCAGCGCCGCTCCAATCACGGCCTTGAGCCAAGGCGGGATAGCGCCCCAGCCCTGCGCTTTCTGGGCCTCTTCCTTCGTGCAAAGGATAGCGATCGCCTTGCCGTGCTCAGCCTGGGTGTCGACGACCTTGTCCATCTTCCCGTCGAGTTTCCCGAGTAGTTCCCTTGTCGTATTCATCGCCTTTGCAACTTCGTCCCTGTCCTCTGCGCGCTGCGTCTGAAGCGTGCCGATTCGTTCCCTTGCGATCTCGTCGTTGCATTTATGCTGCAGCGGGGTGGTTTGGTCATCCATAATAGCTCCTACGGTGAATCAGCAGAGGGTGGTACTACAGGGTCGACCGTCCACGCGTGGACCGGAACGCCCCATGTCAGATCTATCTCCATCATAACCCAGGCATCTTGCCATTGGGTATCAACTCTTCCTGCGATCCCCTTGATTGCGACGTTGGCTGCTTGGTCTGCGACTGGCACGTCTTGCGTGGCCATCCAATCCGTTTCTGACCAAGTAGCCTCCGACAACACCCCGGGGAATACCTGAGCAGATAGATGGTGCGGAAGCCTGGACGCTGTGCCGAAAGCGCCAGCGGCGACCATTCGTGCAGAGAACCTGGGCCCCTTGATCCCGGCTGCTCCCCCGAGATACAGTGCCGCACACTTCAGGTGAGTGGTTCCGGGAGGACATCTCACTACGCGGTATCGAAGGTTTCCAGCGCTGCTCACTCCGGTAATCGGAGGGATAGATACCGACACCGGCTGCTGAAGAAGCCTCGCCATTACCAGCCAGGCCGCTTGATTGTCAATAACCGATAGGTCCTGTCCGCGCACTTGGGACGTATTGCTTGCTGCGATCTCCTCGAAAGGAATCCCCTGCGGTATCATGTCAGGCATTGCTAGTCCTCCCAGACACAAATGCCATAGATGTTCATTGGGTTAGCGACCGTTCCCTCTGCCTGGACATGCAGCCTCGTGTGCCCTATTCCAGAGACAGGATTGAGGGCGATGGTAGTGCTTCTCCATGTCCCAGTTGGATCGCCTACCCATACTGCATTTGTATCAGGAATGAACGAAGACGCCCCGTCGAGTCCGACCTGGTCCGTCCAGACAGACACCTCCGTTGTACCGTCGTCGCACCACGAATTGATCCAGACCTCAAGGTGTGTCGACTTCGGCCCGTACCTTACAGGTATCTTCTCCATAACGCGGAGTGTCGCCGTTGCTTCGGTGCCTGCTCTCGCCAGCACCTTGTAATCGGCAGACCACGCGACAACCACCCCGGGCCTGATGGCTGCCAGGATTGCGGCGTTTGACGACAGGCGGCTGACTCTGTAGGACGGCAGCGGCTGGTCCGCTGCTCCCGTGACAGTATCCTGCGGATAGAACCCCGCGCCGTCGCTTCCCGCAGCAAGCGGCGTTCCGGACGGTTCTAGCCACGCAGAGAAGTTTACAACGTAGAGGGTCGTCGCCGCGCTGCTTGTCCAGATATCAACGATCACTGACTCTGGTGCGCCACCGGTGTTCAGCGCCAATCCTGTGAAACTGTACGGAGCTGCCGTCACCACTCCCCCGACAGAGACAACGCTCACAGTGGTTGTCCCCGCCGACGTTGTAACGCGGATCGATCCAGTGAACGCCCCCGCCGCCCCCGACTGGAACGCCCAGAACGTTCCGCCAAGCGTCTGCCCGGCGGCCCCGCCGTAGACAGGAATCCGATAGGACGCTATCACTTCAGGTGCTCCGACAAGTGCGCTTGTCTGCACTGTCTGATGGGCCGTCAATTCTCGAAGATCCTGGTTGATAACTGTTGGATTCAGATACCTGTACGCGTGGTTTCCGTTCAGGATTGCAGAGTTCCAAGAGCTCGCAAGGATGGGCTCAAGTGGATAGCTCTCTACGCTCGGCACCGTCACGAAGTCTGTCTGTGCTGTCCTCGCCATTTATTACCCCATGTACTGGTGCGCAAGATCCGACGCTGCCCCAAGCGTAGCGTTTGCGTCGGACAAATGCGCATATGCTTTCTGCGAAGCGGTGCAGTTGTCATACCCGGGATAGAAGATAACCGTGTCCGCTCCGACCGTAAGAGCAGGAGCGAGCGTTACCACGATTTCTCTCGTCGTCGTGTTGACCGATGCGATGGTCAACATCTCCTGCGCGAGTTCGTCGCCCTCGTTGGCGATCATTATCTTGCTGCCAACTTCCGTGAACCAGAGGACGTCTGAGCATAGCAATGAAGGATCCGGAGGGAACGGAACCGAAGCGTTCGAGTAGGTGTTGGCCGCTACGGTGAGAGTCTTCGTCCCGACAACCCACCCTGTGACCTCTGCCGTCGGGACATAGTAGGTACAGCGCCGGTCCGGCATGTGCAACAATTCGAGGACAGCCGATGGCTTCTTTCCTTTGCCGAGATACACGGGCGAGACGGCGAGCACAACGCACGCCTCGTCAACCCAGCCAAGCGTTCCGTCGTTGTTCGGCAGGTATGCGAGTGTCACAGCGATCTGATCGCCTGGGCTGTACTTCCAATAACTCCGCTTGACTGGAACGGTCAGTGTCTCATAGGGACGGCTGAAGTGAGACATCATCGCGAGAATCTGCGTCTCTGCCGCTGCCCTTGCCGTCGCAATGGTTCTGGCCAGCCCCTTCGCCTGTAGACTGATAGCCGCTTGCTTGCCGTATCTCTCCTGTGAATCAACCTCGTTGATTGTCCATGGGTCTCCCTCGAACTCTTCTGTTCCAGGATTGTAAACAAGACTGGCCTGTGCTGTGTTTACAACGCCGATCCCGCTGCGCTTCAGCGAGGCCGTTCCGGTGTTCGCTACGTCCGTCGATACCAACGAACGCGCAGACACGAGCAGCGGATCCTTGACCTTGTCGAGTGTCAGCCTGAATCGTCCGTCCTGCCCGCGCCTCCCCTGGAGGGTGTATCCAAGGAACGCCAGTTCCTCAGACAGCCAGCCGGATAGAGACATCGGCCTTTGCCACGCCATATTGCGCTCGGTCAACAGCGTCCGCGTGTTTGCGCTCGCCTCCACAAAGGACGCAGTATTGAACAGGTCGTCCTGTAGCGACCCGCCGAATCCAACAGGAATCCCCGCGACATCGTATGTTCCACGAACCCCGGCGGTTCCGGTAGACACGCAGGCCGATAGGAGCATGGTGAAAACGTCGACGGAATCAAGCCCCGCGAGAAGGCTAATCTGGATCTGTTCCGTGGTCTTTAGCCAGGTGTTTCCGTATGACTCCTCGCCGTCCGACGCCTGTATCGCTTCGGTGAACGACACCCAAACGTCGCGCGCTTTCGTCCCAAGGGCCCCGCGTTTGCTGAACGTGATCCGATACAGGCTGTCGGTTAGGAATGCCGTCACCGCCGAGAACTGCGCAACCTCTGCATCCGGGTCGTTGCCTATCCTGACGAATCCAGTGCTTGACCACTTCGATGGGTTGTCAAGAAAGACGAACACAGACGGCGCGTTCGCTGCAACAAATAGCGCGTTCAACGGGGAGTCCCACTCCCAAACGCGCTGGTAGTACCCGGGGCCTGCTCCTGCCTTGAGGAATGTTGTCGGCGTCGAGTATGTCCACCCAATAGCTGGCAGAACGCTTCCAGGCTTGACGGTGATTTCTACCGTGGCAGGACCGACCGCATCGTCGGACACGATCTGGATGCAGTGGTATACAAGGTTATCAAGAACGTCTCCGTTGTCGTCGTTTACGTCACTGGGATATATTCCACAGTACGCGCTCCATACCCCATTCCACGCTGCTGCTGCGTTCAACTGTGCGGTGATTGCCTCTCCGACTGCGGCCCCGAGGTTGTCCGTTTGTCCTGTCGGGACCTTGATCTCTACTGTCGCCGTTGCTCCGCTGTCCGAGGCCTCGATGTGGATCGTGTTCTGCCCCGGGTAAACGTACCCGCCCCATGTCTGGATCCCAAGATACACTGACCCCTGTGGGGCCGAGTCTGTAGCGTAGACGTGAAGGTGTCCAGCTTGGCTCTCTGCTCCGATTGTCAGGTCTAGCGCCTTCTCGATCGTGAGCGCCTTGATCTCCCACGACTGGAAATCTTCTCCAATGGACAACGACTGGATCTGTCCAGCTATCGCCTCAACCTGATTGGCGCCGCCGAGTGCTGCGTCAAGCGGTGCGCCTGCGTCGTCACAGAGCCCAACCCAGAGGTGCACGAGTCGTTTCTCGAATATCTCCGGCTGGCTCGTGACGTACTTAGTCGCCGCAGACCGGAACGCCCACTGCACAGAGTCGAACTTCTCCCGGTTGCCGACTGCGTTCAGGTCGAACCACGCGGCGTTAACGCTGTTCACAAGGCACGCTTCCCGCCCGATATAGACGTACGCGCCAGCGATAGGCCCGCCAGCCGTGGTGCAGTAGAGCTTCGTGTCGTTGTAGTTGAAGTCGGCTGTCAGTTTCGCCCTGAACGACGCCGCATTCGGAGAGCACACCTGGATCAGTCTCTCTGCGTTCCTGGGTCCGAGCTTGATGCTGAACGACTGCGGAGACGCCACCCCGGACTTGCGCTCTAGCGGCGACTGTGGAACCTCAATCCCGTTGGTCAGGTCAAGGCAGACGATCTGCTCGTAACCGGCAACCATCGCCGCCGGGAGCTCCTGCGACGTGAAGAGGTACGGCGTCCCCTCGACGGTCACAACTGCGTACTGATGGATCGCCGGGTCGTCAAGTCTTGCTAGCCACGTCATCAGACCCACCGCACAAAGTCGAGGGTGATTTCCTTCACGCCGATCCAGGGACGGGACAAGTAGTTCGAGAAACCCATCCGCTTCGACGCGTCAGCGAGGGAGACAATCATCTCGCCGTCCCACGCGGCTGCGCTCCATGCCCACGCATTGGCGTTTGTGGCGTCAAGGCGGAGCTTTCCACGCGCCCCGCGTACGAACCTCTGCAGCGTGGCAAACGCGTTCAGGGCCTCTGTCTGCTCGATCCAGAGGGTAACGGTGATCTCGTCGTGTCTGCCGGTGACAGCGGACCTGCTCCACCCTGTGTGATCCACCGAGACGCGACGGGCTGCGATGCGGGAAAACACCGGGTTTGCGGGTCCGTTCAGCGGGTACCACGTCGACGCCACGGCAATCGACGAGTAATACGCTGCGGCACCGTCCATGCCGTCCTCGAATCCCATGTAGAGGCGGGCGTTGTCGCTGTCCCAGGTGAGGCGGAACAGGGCTGCTCCGCTGTCCTCGATCAGCCAGCGGGCTTCAAGAGTCCCCGGCTTGTAGATGTCGATCGCCGGGATCTTCGCTTGCACCGCCGCTTCAAGCGCCGCACGGAATGCCTCGTCGTCGGCGTAGAATCCGTCGGCGATGGAGAAGGTCTGCCCGCTTAGTCCCGGAGTTGTGAACGGGCTATCCACCACGTCCGTCTGATCCATGGTCACGGTGGTGCCGTGGTTCGCTCCGATCCTGTCCTTGACGTCTCCTGCGCCCGGGATGTCCGGGTAACTCGTGTCCCAGATCCACGCAGAGATCATGTTCGCAGTCGCCGTCGAATCCTCCGGGGCGATCGGAGTCCCCCCCCCGTAAAGTTCCAGGGCCTGTGCGGCGGTGATGACGATATCCGCGTACCACTGATTGCAGTGCTTGGCGACCATTGAAAGGTTTGTCCTGACCTCTCCGACGCCCGCGAAGAGCGCATTGATTACCGAGTCCTCGGTCTTCGTCCACGCGGCGACAGCGGTCCCGTTGACGTAGAATACTGGCGTGTTTGCGGCGAACGTGAACGCCCACTGGTGCCACGCTCCAACGGTGAAGACGTCCCCGGTGCTCCGCCAAATCTTCCGGTTGCCCACGGATGCCGTTGCGGTTTTCGACAGGTAGATTTCTACCTTGTTCGTTGCGCCACCAGGAACGATGAACTGGTACCGATTCTGCACGTTGTCGTAGTCACGGAAGATGGTACCGGTGCTCCCGGTGTGGTAGTACCACCCGCCGCAGGAGAAGTTGACGGCGTCCTTGAGGTCGGCTCCGGCGCCGTAGTAGACCGCCTGGAACGGTGCGGCTGTGAACTCAAGCGCCTTGTACGGGATGGTGTATGGAGTCATGCCGCATGGGATCTCGAACGTCGTGTCTACGATGTCGCCCCCGTTCATGTTCGTCATAGTCCCGTCATTCCCAGACGCTGTGCGGTCCAGGATCGTCGGATAGGTGTGCGCCCTATCCCAGAGCCAGGAGGAGACGAGGTTGGCGCTTCCCGTCGGCGTCCAGTCTTTCGGATCCCCGGGCCCACCGTTGGGGGCGCCGCTGTAGAAGTACGTCGCGTCGGCGGCGGAGGGCACCTCGGTATCGGTGATGACCGCGCCGCAGACTTTACCGGCGAATCCGTAGGAGGCCCGCCCGATCTGGAGGGTGCCTGCCCCGGCGTTCAGGGTCGCCGCTGCGGACCACGTCTTGACAAAGGAGGTGATCTCGACGTCGTCCACCTTCAAAACGATGGTGCCGGAGGCGAAGGAAAAGAAGATGTGCACCCATCCAGCCGCGGGGAGCACTTGGTCTGTCGTGGTCCAATATGTGCCGTGGACTGCGTCAAAGGTGCCGTTGTCCGACAAATAGATTCCGATCTTCCGGGAGTCCGTAGGGCCGCACAGAATAGCCCATGATTTGTTTGCCCCGGCCCATCGGTGGATGATGTAGTCCGGGGCATTCTGCGATCCGCACTCAAACAGCACGGACACCCCGAGGTTGTCGGTGATCGCCATCGTCCCGAAGTCTACGAAGTCGTTTGTTCCGTCGAGCTCAACCGCCTTCACTGGGACGTATGGTTCGATCGAAACCAGGTCTTCGGTGTAGCTCTGATATCCAGCCGTCAGTTTACTCACCGTTCACCCCCTGGATCATCATTCCAATGGAGGTGCGCCAGTAGTCGATCTGCTTGTTGTACGTCTGCCGTATCTCGACGCGGCTCTGTCCCGGGTCAATGCAGCCCCAGAAATAGAGTGTGGTATCCGTCGTGTCCGGCCAGACGGTAAACTGCCGCCCGTCGTCAACGATGTCAAGCCAGGCCTCGAAGAGCACATGCTCCGCGAACGTCCCGCCCGTGTTGTCCAGGTCAAGCACAAGGTTGGTCGTCCGGTGGTCTCCGGTCCCCACCGACGCCGCCTCGCTCGTTCCGTCGGCCATGACCGCGCTCATCGTCCACCGCTCCACGTCGCCGCAGTATTCAGGGAGCCATTCACGGGCGGGAACGGCGAGGCTCAGGTATCCGTCTACGGCGCTTCCAGCGACCCACGGAGCGCCGACCGCGGCCGCGTCCGCAGCGTATCCGAGGTAATCCTTGAGGTCCGTTGCCGTGCCCCATGCCCAGGAGAATGGGTAGTTATCCATTGAGACGGTGACGACACCCGCAGCGGTGGAAAGAGTCCAGGTGCTCGCGAGCGTCGCTTCGATCTGCGCCTTGAGGTAAGCGAGCAGAACCTGCGTGGACGCGAAGTGCTGGCCCGCGACGAACGGAATGGACACCGGCCCGCCTGGATCCGTCACGGTGATGGAGCAAGCGGTGGGACAGGTCCAGGAGGTTTCGATCACGGTCGCCACTAGTACCCCTCCCGCCTCGAACCACTGACCGCGGCGCCGTTGATTTTCTTTCCAGACTGCCCAGCCAAGTTCACGAGGCGCACCACTTCGCCCCCGAGCTTCTCCTCGTTGCCAGCGAACCCGTGCACGTTGATCGTGATGTTCCCGCCGCCCTGCTCCTGCGGGGTCGTCGCTGCGGTGAACCTGCTATCCGGCTGTCCACCGCCACCGCCACCAGCGGAGACCCCGCCGCCTCCGCCACCGCCTCCGCCGTGCTTGCCAGCCGTGACAGCAGCCTTGATGAACGCACCGGCTGCGATTACGTGCATAATGCCGGCTCCGTAGTCGTATGCCGCAAACGACGCGATAGCCAGGGCCGCCTGTCTTGCTGCGTCAATGATGTTCATCATGCGTTGGGTTGTGGCGAAGATTTTGAGGGCCTGCGCCGAGAGGTCGATTCCGTCCTCCAATGATTTCTTGTAGGCCCGCTGCGCATGTCGCTGTGCCTTCGCTCTCTGCTGTACGATGCTGGCCTCTCTGGCTGCGGATCGCTCCATCGCGCGCGCGCTCTCTTCCATCGCCCGCCGCTTCTCATCCTCCGCCTGTTTCGTCGCTTCTGCCTCCAGTCCGAGGAGTTCGATGCGCTTGCGGATGAACAGTTCTTCCGTCGCAAGCGCCATCTCTTTCTTGGTCAGTCCCTGCCGACTGAGCGCAGCAACGTCTAGCGCATACTGATCCTCGATTGCCTTGGCCTCGGAGAGAATGCCCTTGACCATGTCGAGTTCGATCTGCGCCCGCGCCCTTGCGTCTTCGAGTTCTGGGATCTGGGATTCGCGCTTGGCTCCGCCACCTCCGCTGCGGGTCTTCGGGGGCTCCGGTGCCTTGCCCTTCCCGCCGAGCCCAAACAGCGTTCGGAATGCGTCCTCTGCGGTGAGCCCTGCAATGGCCTGATAGGCGTCCCGCATCCTCTCCACTTGCGAGGCGATGACCCCCAATGCGTCCTGCGAGCGCGCCGCCTGCCATGCCGCCGCCATCCCATCGAAGACTTGCCCAGAGTCTCGCATGTACGCGATCTTCTTTCTGGCGGCGTCGAGTTCCGCAAGGTCAATCGCTGACTTCCGTTTGCCTGTGTCGATCTCCAATCGCTGCACGTCGTCGAGGGCTTGCCAATAGTCCTTGATGGTGGCGAGCTTCTTCTCCGCCGCTTCCGCTTGCAGTCTCGGCGCCTCTGTCTTCGCAATGGCTGCGGCGAGGCGCTCTACCTGTGAGGCGAGCCCGGAATACGCGTCCTCCTTTGACTTGATCATCCCGGCGACTAGGGCTGGACTACCTGACACGCGGTCCAGTTCTACCATCAGGCCGCGGTACTTATCGGCGAGGCCTGCGACGGGCTGTTGCGCTCCGAATGCCGCAGCGTGTAGGGCGTTCAGTGCCTTTACCGGGGCGTCTGCGATGTTACCAAGTGCAGTGAAAATATCCTCTGCGCCGCGCCCCATCGTGAGGAGGAACTTCGAGATGTCGTTAGCGGCCCAGTAGGCTCCGCGCGTGATCTTGTCCCAGACGTTTTGCGCTGCCGTCTCTGTCTGTTTCAGAGAGTCGCGGTACTTGCTGGTGTCCACGCTGCCGAAGCGCTCGTTACCGATGCGCAGAGCCTCGTTGACCTTGGCCTGCGCCTGCTCCGTCTTCGTCAGGCTGGCCTCTGTGCGCCCATGCTCGCTGGCGAAAGTCTTGAGGGCCGTTGCTGAGTCAACGAGAATCCCAAGCGTCTTGAAACTCTCCGTCTCTCCAGTGATAAGCGCCTGTGTCAATCGCTGCGTAACGTCGAGATAGTCCTGCCCTGACTGAGCCGCAAGTTTCATGGACAGTTGCAGGATCTCCGCCATCTTCGCGCTGCTGAGTCCGATTGCCTGCAGCTTGTTCGCTATCTTCTGGAGGCTGGTATCGTCAAGGAGCCCACCGGACGCACCGCGCATGGTCTTGAGCAGCACGCCTGCATTGGCGTTTAGGCGCTTGAACGAGTCTTCGACGGCCTGCGATGCACGGCCAGCTTCTGCCATCTGCTTCGCAAGCACGATGCCATAAGCGGCGGCGGCTCCGCGCACCATCTGGACCATCTTGCCGAGCTTTACGTTTGCCTGCTCCGTGCTTTGTGCGGTTGCCGCTCCGACCTTCTTGACGTCCTTGGATACCTGAGCCAGCACCCGCGCGCTTCGGTTCTGCGCCTCGACGACCATTTCCAGCGTGGATTTATAGCCCATTATCTACCTCTCCCGCCCGTGCGCTGCTTCTCTTTCTCCGCACGGATCGCGGCTATCTCCCCGGCGACAATCTCGATCAGAGTGAGGACCCGCATTGATGGGCGGCGTAGGTACACGGACAGCGAACCGTCTTCTCTGGCGTAGTACCACCGCTGCGCCCACTGGATCCAGAGGCGATCCTCTGCCGTCAGGTCCCGGAGAATAGCGGTAGGGCATCGGGTGACTTTGCCGGGGATCCCGCCGAAGGCACGCTCGTCTGTCGCTGTCGTGCCTGGCTTGCATCCCCACCTCTCGCGCCGGTTGACTGGGCAACCGCCGCAGTTGAAACGCCCGCCTAGTCCCTGGACTCGGAGGGCGGTACGGAGTTTCCCTCCGTCACCATGTCCACCTGAGAGAGCGCCGCGATCTTGTCTGCCAGCTCCCGCACGATCTCGTGACGAACTCTGGTCTTGAGGTATTCCTCTGTGATGTCGACGATCGGCGGGAGCGCCTTCCCCTTGCCCTTCGGTCTCGGCGGGCGAATCTCGCTGAGTCCGAGGAGCACCCACGGATATGGGTCGTCAACCATTTTGATCGGGTTGACCTTCATCGCCCGCTTGATGTACTCAGCCGTGAACGTCGCGGACTCGGGGTCGAGGTCGGAGATGTCCACCCCACCCTCGGACGCCTGGACGGCGACGAGGTGTGCCGACGCGTAGGGCTCCGGGGGATGGATGACGAACTTCACCGGGTTCGACTTGTC
>CALEMW010000057.1 GCA_937910695.1 uncultured bacterium | reverse complement strand
GGCGAACTCGTCCTGTTGCTTCTGGTACTCCCGGCCGGCGGCGTTGACCTCGCCCTGGGCGGCGACTCCAGAAGCATAGCCAAGCCCCGCTCCTGGCCCTGGGAGGCCGGTCGCCCCGCCCGATCTGAACCCTTCGCTTTCCAGGTCGAGCAATGCAAGCGCAGCGTCTGCACCGTAGTCGCCGGAACGCACCGTCTGGCGCGTCGACCCGCCCGAAGCCTTGGCTGGCGCAGTTGATGCGGCATCTTGCGCCTTGCTCCGGTCGAGGATGCTCTTTGCTAATCCCTTGATGTTTGGGCTGTTGGCCCCCAGAAACCCCGCCAACTGCACGGCCCTGCCGCTTTCCTCTGCCGCCTCTTTCGTCTTGGCCGACAGGTCTTCGAGCGACCTGGACAAATCAACGATCGCCCCTCGGTATGCCCTTGCCTCGTTGACTCGATCGCTCGAAAAAGCATAGGCCAGCTTATTGATCACATCATCGACGCGGACCTTGACCTTGTCGGTCGACTCGACATACTCCATCATTTTCTTGCTGATGGGTGTCGGGTCCATTGCGTGCGCAAAGTCGATCATCAGTCGGATGCGTTCGGCCTGGGTCTCCTTGGAGAAGTCCCTTTTGAAAATGACCCCTAGTTTATCCAGCGGATCTGTGGCCTTTCTGAGCGCGCCCTCTGCCAGCCCGGTAGCCACTGCGGCATCTCCAGCCTGGCGCTTCAACTCCTCCCATCGGCGCGAGAGGACATCAACCTGATGCCCCATCGTCTTCGTGGCCTCATTGACGGCCTCCGCTGTCTGCCCCGTCTGGGTCTGCATCTCCTTGAGTGCGCCGGTGAACTTGCGCGCTCCCTCGTCGCTTGCCAGGCGCATGGCGACACGCAGCCCCTCGACAGATGGAACGAGCCGGCTGACTGCCTCCTCTCCCCCTGTGGCCATTGCGACCCGCAGCGTATCAATCATCCCGGCGAGTCCGCCGGCCTGGAGGGCCGACGCGTTCCATTGCAGACCGAGTTCTTCTGCGACCTTTGCCGCGTCCCCGGATGGACGCAACGCTCCAGCGAGGATCGCCTGCAGGCCGGTCATTGACTTGCTTGTATTGATTCCTGCGGTCGTCAAGCTGACGGTGGCAGAGAAAAGATCCTGATAGGATACACCGAGCGTTGCGGCCATGCTTACTACATCGCCGATCGACGCAGACAATTCCTTTGATGTAGTTACGCCCAGCTTGTTTGCGACGAACATCGCATCGGAAATGCGCGTAGCTTCACCGATGCTTAGCCCATAGGCGTTGATAATCGTCGTGATTCCGCTGACCGATTCCTCCATGCTATTGAAGCCGGCGACGGCGTTCGCTGCTGCTGTCTTGAGGAATCCAGCCATGTCGCTGGCGTTGACGCCTGCGGACAACGCCTGGAACGCACCCGCAGACAGGTCGTCTGCGGCGAGCCCGCTTGCCGTGCTGAGCTTCCGAATCTCGTCGGATAGCGCAGCCAGTTGCTTTCCTTGGCCAGGGATGAGCGTGCCTATCCTGGCAATGGACTTCTCGAAGGCAAGGTACTCGACAGCCGCTCCCTTGACCTGCCCGACGGCAAAGTCAAGAGTGGCAAAGGCCAGCCCCATTTTTGCAAGCTGGGTCACCACGCCGGATGCTGCGACCCCGACGCCGTGCAACTGCGTCTCTGTTTGCTTGAGCGCAGGCCCGGCCTTGTTCTCCGCGCTGATGCGGATCTTTGCTTCGCCTGTGCTCACTTGGCCTCCGCCCGCAGCTTGCGCTCGTCTTCGTCGATTCGGCTTTGTTGATCGGCGAGGATCTCCATGCGCCGGATGTAGATCCGCGGCATGTCACCAATGCCGCCGCCGTACCATGGTCGCTCGGCCCGCCAGTAGTTCCACTGTCGGATGATCGCGTAGTCTGCCGCGGTGACGATGCCGACCGGGCACTCTTCGATCTCCCACTTGCCGCAGCCGGGAAACTCTTTGACGATGGCCGGGGGGCCGACGCGCTTGACGCCATGCAACCGACAGCCAAGCTCCGCCTTCTGCTCGGGCTTGCAGTGGTCGCAATCGAAGGCGTTGGTGCGGTCGGGCCCGCCCTTGTCCCTGCTGACCTCCAGGGCTAGACGGAGGCGCCTCTCTCCTCCTCCTTGTCGACTTCGGCCAGCCCGTGGATGCGGTAGATTAAGGGCAGAATCCAGGTCACAGGGACATGGTCCTGCACCCACGCAATCCGGGCGTCGAGGTCGGCGTCGAGAGGGAAGGGCGGGACGATGGCCAGCCCGCGGCGCATTCCGCTGACACTGCGGAGGTGGATCGCCAGGGCGGCCTGATTGTAGCGGATGCCGTCGAGCCTGGGCTCTGCGTCGCCGATGGCGATCGTCCCTGCCGCCTCGCTCGCCTTCAGCGAGTTGGATGTGGCCAGAGAGAAGGTCCAGACCGGGCGGTCGGCGTCGGGCAGGTCGGCGTGGCGGGGCAGGACGTAGCGATCGCACTCGAGGTCCATGGCGTCTCCTCCAGGATCATGTGGCGGTGATGATCAGGGCGTCCTCGGCGACGCTGGCGGCGGTGCCGAGCAGCCGGCCCTCGATGCGCTGGCCCCAGCGGTCGCCCATGTCGATCTGGCTGCAGTCCTTGACGACCAGGCCGCCCATCGTGAAGACGAAGGTGTTGCCGGCGGCCGTACCCACGGTGGCCACGAGCGAGACACCAGCGCCTGCGCGCATCAGCGTCTGGGCGTTCCATGCGTCCCACCATGAAGCAGCGCCCAGACCGGCGGCCGACTCGGGCTGCTCCACGTCGAAGCTCACAGCGATCCCGGGGTCATCCTCGGTCCCGTGACCTAGAATCGACACCTCGCCGACGCCCTCCGCACCGGCCGAGCAGTTGGCCGACTCGCGCACGACCACGTTGCTGCGCAGGTCGATCATCAGGTTGCGCATGTGGCCGAACTCGCCCTGCAGCGGCAGCGCCCCGAGAGGGTAGAATGCGATGTTCTCGACCCTGGCCGGGGCGAGGTCCTCCCATCCGGCCGTGCCGGTGGCGTAGTCCGGCGCGGTCATTGCCGCGGCGGCGGGAGTCGTGAACAGCGAGGTGAAGGTGGAGCGCATCATTGCGCTCTGGCCCTGGCGGAGGTCGAAAACGCAGTTGCCGCGGGCGCCTTTCATCGTCCACTTCAGCCCGTGCAGGTTGAGGTAGCCGGCCAGCGAGGGCGGGGCGGTGGCCCCCGATCCGCCGTTGGCCGGGTAGGCGAAGGTCCAGACGTTGGCCAGCCAGGAGCCGACCATCCCACAGGACTGTAGCGCGGCGTGGACCTGCGACAGCTTGGTGTCTGCGGTGTAGTCGTCGGGGTGGCCGCGCAACTCCTGCGAGAAGGTGTAGCCCATCCTCCGCCGGCCGTGCTGCTGGCCACGCATCGGCCGCTCGAACGCCTCGCCGACAGCGCGGCTGTACGGCTCGCCGTCAATGGTCGGAATCCCGATCTCGTAGGCGATCGTGGCGTTGGTGCCATCCATGGCCGGAGGCGTGCCATAAATCGTCTCGTTGGCGAGTTGCAGGACCTTGCGTCGGGTCAATGCCATGGTGCTACCCCAGGATGCGCTCAAGCGCCTTGAAGGTGATTTCTGCGTAGAAGGCGGGGATTGGATCCGAGCCCTGCGCCCCCGGCACGTCTTCCTCGTCGAGCACGAAGGCCGGCATGGTCAGGTTCTGGGCGGCCGGGGTCGTGTACTTGTAGGCGCCGCTTCCGTAGCGCACCATCAGCGTCGGGTCGCGCTTCATCTGGGCGGCGACGGCCTCGAGCATCGTGCGGAATGCCCGCTTCCCCGTGGCGCTGTTGCCCGTCTGCGGGTCGGCCTTCTCGTACCAGCAGCGGACCAGGATTTGATGGTAGCGGACCTCCAGCCCGTCGCAGTAGACGTCGCCGAACTCATTGGCGCCGTCAGGTGACGCAGGCTCCCACCCCGTCGAGTCGACGAACACAAGCTGCCGGCGGCGGCTTGTCGGGTCGTCGCCGGCGTACATCATCCCGGCCGGGTCGTAGAAATCCCGCTCGCCGTCGTGGATGCAGCGGCTCGGCACGCCAGCGATGACGAGGTCTTCAATAATCCGGTCGATGATCGTGTTGATGCTCATCGGGCGACCAGTGGGCCGCGGATGCGGCGAGACCCGGCCATCGGATCGGTGACGTGCTTGAGCAGCAGCCCCTCGGCATAGGCGATGTCGTCGGGCTGAAATTCAAGGTAGGGCCGTGCGGGGATCGTCACCTTGCGCCCTCGCCCGGCCTTGCCGCCGTACTGGTGGATCGCAGCGTAGACGAGGTTCGCCCCCTGCTCCATTCCCGTCGCATCGCTGCGCTCGACCACGCTGTTGCGCAGCCGGCCGGAGCGGACCAGGATCTTGTGGCCAGAGAGGATGCGGTTGGCTCGGGCCGTGAACCCGCCTCGCTTGCCGAAGACCCTGTGTGTGTTGCCGTTGTGGCCCTGGGAGATCCGGCCGTTCAACGTCGCCCAGGCCAGCGGCGGCCAGCGGTCGGGGCGGCCCTCGGCCCGGAAGTTGCGCAACATCGACTCGTGCATCCGGCCGCGCATCGCAGACCAGACGGGACGCTGCGAGCGGCAGCGGTTGCCCATCTCCGACAGCGCCGCCTGGACCGGGCCGGAGTCGAGCGTGACAGTGACGGAGAAGCCTGCGCCGGGCATCAGGCGAGCCGCCCGTGGTTGGTGCGGCCGAACATTTTCGCCTCAGAGGCGAGAAGGTAGCGGCGGGTCGGTGCTGGGTCTGGAGGCGTCGCCCCTCCGGTGCCGAGTTCCATGCGGGCGATCATGCCGAGCCGCTCGAGCACCTGCTCGTATCGCTGCTGGAGCAGATCCGAGTTGCGGCCGATCCGCTCGTGCGCCCGAAACCATGCGATGTCGCGCACGCAGAGCTTGATGCCGCCGCTGATCTGCGCCCCGGTGAGCGGCACGGTGGCGAACTCAGAGATATAAATGTCCGCCTCGTCGCAGGATGCCTCGCACACAGCCTCGATGGCGGCTGCGTCCGCGGTCCCGTCGTGGTCGTCGTCGAATAGCTGGATCTGGAGGTAGGGCGGCATGCCCGCCAGCAGGCCGGTGCTGTCGAGGTAGCGAGCCATGGCGCCTCCATTGGACCCCGGCACCACCCGCAAGAGCGGCGCCGGGGCTTGAGCGGTCAGAGGGAGAAGAGGGCGAAGGGGTGCGAAGCGGGCGCCGCCGTTGCTACGGCTGGCAGCCCTGGATCAGGTGCCAGAGGCCGAAGCCCACGTTGTAGCGGGCGTCGGTCTCGATGACGTACCAGGGGCTGCCCGCCTTGAGCTGCTTCAGATCGCCGACCTGGGGCGCCTGCCGCTCCTGAAGGATGAAGGGCTTGATCTCGCGGGACTCGTCGGTCAGGAACCACTGGTTCCCTGTGATCCGGGGCTCCACCCGCAGCTCGACGTAGCCGAAGTTCGTGTTGGTCCCGCCGTTGGTGGTCAGGCTCGCCTTGACGATCGCCTGCGCCGCGGACCGCAGCGCGGGGCCGACGGTCAGGTGCGTGGGCGACACGTCGAGGATCTCGCCGTGGAAGTCGGTGCGCCCGAGGAACGCCTTGACCGCGAGGTCGAAGTTGGTCGGGTCGAGGGCGAGGTTGGTGTAGTTGCTCTGCGTCCCGTCCTTGGTCGGGTGGGTCGCTCCGATGAAGGGCACGCCGTCGTAGCCGTTGAGCGTGAAGCCGTTGAGCAACAGCTCGATCAGGATCTTGCGCATGTGGCGCGGGTAGGTCGTGGCGGCGTTGTCCAGCCGGGGCAGGACGATGTTGGTCTTGTCGTCCTGGATCTCGTTCTTGTGGACCCGGACGATATTGCTCCAGTCCTTGTTCTTGATATGGAACGCCTCGGCCTTGAGCTCCTGCATCTCGCCGGAGCCGGTGAACTCGACAGGCAGGCCGAGCTCGTCGGTGAAGTGGTACTCTTCCTCGGCCCCGGTGGACTCGACCATCTGGGCGAGTTCGAGGGTGCGGGACTGACCGGCCAGGCTTTCCTGGAAGTACGGCCGATAGGTGGCGTTCGCGTCCGCCAGCTTCTGGGCGTCGAGCATGGGATCTCTCCTCCGGGCCGCACTTCAGGCGCCCGCTATCTCTCTGAACTGTCGAAGGGAAAAGCCCGGGGCAGGGCTGCCCACCCCGGGCTCAGGTCAGGACTAGGCGCCGACGGCCGTCATCGCCAGGTGCCACCATCCGCCGAGGGCGGTGGAGAAGGCGCAGACGTAGGCCACGCCGGGGGTGCTGTCGGCGTAGACGCCGATCTGCCCGTCGGAGCCGGCGCCGAAGGCCGTGACCATCTCCGCCTGGGTCGGCACGCCGCCGGAAGCGAACGCCAGGTAGGGCACCTTCGCCCCACCGCTCAAGGTGGCCAGCCCGGTGAAGGTCCCGGCGACGGCGGTCAGGTTGCCGTTGGAGTCGATCTTGGCGACCTCGGCGGCGTCGCTGTCGGCGAAGGAGACCTTCTGGGCGCCGGCGTTGTCGCCCATCTGGATCGTCAGATCGAAGGCGCCGGCCGCCACGGTGATGTCTGCCGCGCCGAGGAAGTCGACGCCCTGGCCCGCCGCCACGGACAGGCCGGCGAGGTGGGTGTCCATGGCCGTGAACGTGGCGATCCCGGTCACGTCGAGCGTGCCGTCGCACTGCACGTTGCCGTCGGAGTCGATGCGGGCGACCTCGATCAGCGCCGAGTCGAGGAAGGAGACCTTCTGGGCGCCGGCCGCGTCGCCCATGGTGATCGTCAGGTCGAAGGCTCCGGCGGCGAGCGTGATGTCCGCGGCCCCGGCGAAGTCGATGCCCTGGCCTGCGGCGATCTGGAGGCCGGCGGAGTGGACGTCGCGGGCGGTGAAGGTCGCGATGCCGACGAGCGAAGAGCTGCCGGCGACGCTCAGGTTGCCGGAGATCGTCCCGTCGAGCAGCATCGGCTGGGCGAGGTAGACCAGCACGCCCTTGGTGGCGTCCACGTCGAGCACGCAGCCGACCACGACGTTGACGCCGCCGCCAACGAAGGTGCGGACCTTCTCGTCGTCCTCGATGTAGCAGCGCCCGCCGACGTCGCCGATGACCACCGGGTTGAGGGACGAGTTGGTCAGCCAGGCGAACGCCTCGAACTCGACCTGACAGCGCACGGCGCCGTCGGCCCCTGCGTTGGCGATTTGGCCGTCCGGGTCGTGCGCCAGGCCGAGGAACTTGTAGCTGGCGGTCAGCGCTCCGGGCACGGCGTAGCCGGTGGCGTTGGCGCAGACGAGGGCGCCCTGGTAGAGGGTAACGCCCGTGCCGACCTGGAAGTCGTAGCTGTCCGGGTCGCCGAAGATGGTGCGGTACTTGTTCCCTGCGAGAGCCATGTTGCTCCTCCGTGGCCTTGCGGGCCGATCTCACTGGATTGCGATGACGGGCGGCCCTACTTCTGGCCGGTGCGGATCTTGTGCTGGGCTTCGGCGATCTCGGCCGCCTTGGCCTCGATGGCCTGCTCGGTGGGCTGCTGGCCGCGGGGCATGCGCTGCGAGAGCAGACGGCGGGCCTGCGCCCTGTGGCTGTCGTTGACCGGGGTGGCGTCGCCCTGGAGATCCTTGGCTTCAGGCTGGAGCTGGCGACCGACGGGCACGCCGGATGCGCCGATCGGGATTACGGACAGCGATGCCCGCAGCACGTCCAGCCCGAGCTCTGCGGCCAGGGCCTCGAGCTTCGCCTTGTCGGCGGGCAGCACCTTGCGGTCCGTCTCGATGGCCTGGCGGATCTCCTCGGCCGTCTGCCGCCGCTCCTCGGCGGCGCGCATCTCGGAAAGCTCGACCTCTGCGGCCTCCGCCCGGACCAGCAGGGCGGCGTTGCTCGTCACCAGGGCGCCGGCCGCTGCGGCCAGGGCGTCGACGGTGGCATCGGCGGGCAGCGCCAGTGCCGCCCGAATCTCGGAAAGGTCCATCTCGACCTCCTCCTCGTCGGCAGCCGGGGCAAGCCCGGCCTGGGTTGCGATGATCTCGGGTGCGGGCTCCGCCGCTGCGGTGGCCTCGATCTCGGGCTGCGCCCCCTCGACGTCCGACGCTTCGGCCGTTGCGGGCATCTCGGGCATTGGCGACTGCACGTCGGGGCGGTCGGTGGCGAAGGGGTCGGCGCCGGACCAGACGCAGGACATCTCCTTGACGTTGGCGATCTCGGTGATGACCAGCGCCACGGGGCGGCCATCCATCTCGGCGCCAAGGATCGCCATCTCCAAGAACGTCTCCTGATCCATCTCTGGGTGCGACTGCTCGGCACGGAACGACAGCCCGGCCGACACAGCGAAGATTGTTCCCTCGCCAACGAGCCGGGCAATCTTCGGGTCCGCCATCGAATCGAAGCGAAGAACGTTCTCGACGCCACCCGGAATCGTCCCCGCCGCAGGCACCCACTGAGGTGCGTCGTCGCAGCGGCCGACGATGCACTCCGTCTCGACCTCGTGGTCGCGGTAGACCTGCAGCGGTCGCATCTGGCCGGAGGCGTCGAGCCGGGGGCCGAACATCGGGGCGGCACGGCGCAGCACGTCCTCGTCGGCCCGGACAGTGATAGCGCACCAGCCGACCCGGGGCCGGAAGTGGCCAACGGACATCAGCCGAAACCGCTTCGAGACGTAGCCGTCGGCGTCGGGCTTGACCGCTGCGGCGGACGCGGACATCTCACCGGCCGGCGCCGGGGCGGCGGCGAGCACCTGGGCTCGGGCCTGCAGCGAGAATGTCCCACCATCGGCGCCCGTGACCATGTGGGCGATCGCTCGCTGGATCTCGGTCCGTTCCTCTGCGCTCATTCCTTCACCTCTTCGGGCTCGACGAGCATGGCCCGCACGATTCGGCCCCCGGTCGAGGGCAGGGATTGCGCCTTGAGCGCAGCGATCTTGTCCGGCGGCAACGCAGCGAGCGCCGCTTGCAGGTCGATGGCTTGCATGATGTCCTCAGAATTTGGCGGCGGACTCATCAACCCAGGGAGCAACGTCCCACCCTTCGGCCGGGCGGGGCGTAGACTCGGGGATGCTGCGCTTCACATCGATGCCGCGGCCCTTCACGTCATCCTCGGACAGGCTCGTCACCGCGCAGCGGCAAGAGTGGCCATTGGGCGGGTAGAATACGGCCCAGAACTCATGGTCTGCGGGGTAGACCTCGCCGTCGATGGCAGCGTGTTCGTCCCGGACCTCCGAGTCGCCGACGGTGAGATATTGCCAGTAGGGCCGCTCGGCGAGAGCGTCAGGGTCGGTCATCTGGCGGTAGCGGCCGACGCTCAGAGCGTTCTGGGTCGCGTTGCGAAAGACCGTTTCGACGTGGTATGGGTTGCTCGCTGTGCGCCCGATCTCACCCATCATCTCTGCGTAGTTGCTGGCGAACGTGCGGTACGCCTCGCCGTTGTCCAGCGACTGCTGGATCTTGCCCTTGATCGCAGCGATCAGGTCGTCGCCTTCATGGCGAGCCAGCGAGAACGAGCGGGCCTTGATCGCTGCGCTGGACGCCTTCCATGCGTCGTAGTTCAGCACGACCCGCTTGCGCAGCCACGCCTCGGCGTCAACGGCAGGCAGCGGGGCCCAGGAGCGACCAATCGAGCCGGTCAGAGCGTCAGAAAGCTGCGCACCCTGGCCGCGGCCGAGGGCATGGGCTGCGTACTGCGTCTGCTCGAGCACCTGCTGAATCTCCGCCGAGTCGAGCCGCAGGGCTTCAAGGCGGGAGATCAGATCCGCATGGCTCGTCGCCAGCCCGACGGCGCGACGCACGGGGGCACTGTAACGAGGGTAGGAGGAAAGACCCTCATCCATGGCGGCAGCGTGCAGACTGTCGGCCTGCTGGGTATGCTCACGCATCAGCCGTGCCGCGTCCTGGCGGTCCTTGTCGTCGTCGGCCGCCCGCAGGTGGTGCTCACAGCAGGAGGAGCGGGGCAGGGCTGCCTCGACGGCATAGGCCAGCGCTCGGGCCTGGGCTGGCTCCGTCGCAGCGGCGTCGGGCGGAGCGGCAGGCGGCGGCGCCGGAGGCTCGCCAGTGCGCGGCTCGTTGGTCGGCGTCGGGTTCCACATCGGGTCAGGCTTGACCAGGATGGCATCGCCAGGCTGCGGCGCCGGGATGCGCATGACCTCATGCGCCCACGCCGAAGGGACGTGCAGCCCATAGCCGACAGCCTCGCCGATGCGCTTACCGAGCGAGTCGAGGTCTTCGGTCTGCTTGACATCCCATTCGATGTAGGGAACCGGCGCATCAGTCCCGAAGTTGAAGCGGACGAACGGGGTCAGCAGATCCCGGCGAATCGTCGAGGACAGTGCGGCCTCGTCGGCCTCGCGGAAGTCCTGCCGGACCTCCCGTGCCATGTCTTCGTTGCCGAGATTGCCGGCCGTGCTGTCGGCTGCGGCCGAGTGACCCAGGACGGCCTTGCTGATCTGGGCGTCACAGTAGGCGAGCAGCCCCTCATAGACGGCGGAGGAGTCCCGCTTGCTCCCCGGGTCGGGAAAGGTGAGCTGCACGCTGTTCGGGAACAGAGCGTAGGCGTCGGTGCCGAGGGTGGCGAGCGCGTCATAGAGAGCCTCTCGCTCCTCCGGGCCCGTGCCCTGCGCGTCGTAGGTGGCCATCCGCATGGGCTGCCCGAACTTCTCGGCAAACGTTACCCAATCAACGCTGGCCGCCCACTTGTACATCTCCCACTTCAGCACGACCCGGCCCAGGCCGGCACGGTTCGGAGCGGAGCAGCGGGCTTCAGGGCGGTGGACGATCCAGCCGTTTTGCATGAGCGGCTCGCCGAAGGTCCGGTCATTGTCGGTGATGATGCGCAACTGCCCGAGCGGACCCTTTTCTGGCCACTGGGTGTTGTAGCGAAAGCGAGCCGGCGGGGCCCACCAAAGGGCGAGAGGCATGGCCTGGCCGGACGAGAACGACCACTCGATCTCGGCGGCGGCCAGGTGGCGGCTGATCCCGCTCATCAGCTTGGTGGCGGCGTCCTCGAAGCTCAGGACCTCTTCGCCAGGGAGCGGCTGCATCCGGGGCAGCGAGCGCAGCATGTCATCGCAGGCGGCAGCGATACGGTTGGCCGAGCGCCCGCGGCCGGGCACGATCGACCACTCCTGTCCGACGACGGAGAGGATGCGGCTCATCAGCACGGCGCGGTAGCTGGGGTCGCTCTCCTCGATCTGCTCGATGAGTTGCGCCATCGCAACCATGTTGCCGAGGTTGGCCTGCGCCAGAGCGTTGGCAACATAGGACGGCGTCATGCCTGCGGCGGTGTAGGCCGAAGACCAGTCCTCGCGGCGCTTGGCGAGCTGTCGGCGCTCGGGCGGACGTCGATACTCGGGCGAGGCTGCGGCGGTGAACGATGGCAGTTGCCGGCGTAGTGCCGCGGCTGCCGCCCTCACCATCTCTGTCGCCTTCGCTCGAATCAAAAGACCTTCCTTAGCCCGTCGTTTCGGCGGGGCGCGTGGCGAAAGCTGCCGGCCAGCGGGGCGGCCGTCCGAATCCAGTCAGACAGCGCCATTGAAGTCATGTCGGCCTGATCGTCATTGGCCGAGGCCGGGAAAGTGGTCAACTCAGCCAGGTACTCGTCGAGCCACGGTGCCTTTTCGGGCAGCAGCAGGTTGCCTGCCTCAATCAACGGCAAGACGGCCAGCATACGCCGCGTCTTGTCGTCCGTCTTCGGGTCCCACGGGTCGATGCCCGTCAACTCAAGGCCGAGCGTCTCGACGACTGCTGGGCCGAGCGCCTTGTGTTCAATCCGTTTTTTCGTAGCCAGCGGCCAGTCGTCGCTGATCTGGCGGATCCGGGAGATGCTCTCAAGGAATCCCCAGCGCCCTCGGTAGACCGAGACGAGGTAACAGTCGGGAGAGCCGAGGGGCCGAAACCAGACGCCGACACATGCGAAGCTCGATGTTTTCTTTTTGCTGCTCGTCGCCTTCAGGTCGCATGAGAGCCGCCATTCGCCCTGCACGTTCGGCAGTATTTGGTAGCGGCGCTGAGTGTACTCGACCTTGACCAGGTTTCCTTCGAGCGGCGCGGGCCTCTGCTGATGCTGGCCAGCGTAGCCTCTGGACCCGAGCCGCAGCTTGATCTCGCTCAGCGCATCCGGCGTGAATACTAGCGGATTGAGCAGGTCGCCAGGAACGGAGCGAGGGTCAACAAACCCAATCGTCGTGCCCTCTCGTTGGCTGCACGCCGTGCCCTTGGGGCAAGCGCATCCGCCCTCGAACTCGGAGGGCAAGCAGAGATGGTCGTAGCCGCCCTGC
>CALEMW010000056.1 GCA_937910695.1 uncultured bacterium | reverse complement strand
TGCGGGGGTGATGGAGGGAAGGCGAGGGGCGGCTGCGGCCGCCCCTTTGCTATTCAGGCAAGTTGATCTAATCGGCCAGAGAAAATGTTCTTTCGAAGAAGCTCGAACCCTGTTAATACGCCGAGGTCCACCGTGATTCGATAGACCATCCCATCTCACCTAACAAGCATGAGCTTTTGCACTCCCTCGAACCCGGGCAGCTTCAGGCGAGCCAGGTACACACCACTAGCCAGTTCCCGACCCGAGCTGTCCCTCGCTGCCCATTCCACCTGGTGAGGGCCGGCAGCAAAGCGGCCCGCCGCCGGCGTTGCCAGCTTTCGACCCTTCAAGTCGTACACTTCCAGCAGTACAGGACATGCCCTCTGCAAGCTGAACCGGAGCTGTGTCTTTGGATTAAACGGGTTGGGTGTTGGCTTCAGGAACGAATCGACAAGAACCGGCATGTCCCCCACCAATGCCTCCAGGCCAAGCTGTTTACCTGCACCGCGCTCCAGACGCATTGTCGTAGGAGTGGCAGCCGTCTTCTCAACCTCCACCGCCATTGCCACGTCCTCACACAGGGCGATCCAGCTCTCACCGTCCGGCGTTAGCCACGCATGCCGCCCGCCTTCGCACAACTCGTAGCCTACGGCCGCACCACCACCCGCGCCCCGATCGATCGGCACGCTCCCCTGAGGAAGACGGAACACGACATACAGGCCGTTTTCGGCAGACGCGATGGGTTCTGCCATCACACAACGGGCCCACTGGTCCGATCCCCCCTGGAGTCCCAAACGAACCACCGTGGCGTCGGCCAGCGCGCCCGGCTTGTCCGGCAGGCCGGCTGTCAGCATCAGTTCCGGGAATACGGTCGTGCCGTCATTGTTGTACCAGCGAACAGCCGTGATGGCCTCGTCTTGGGCGAGTGGAAACCAGACGGCGATAGCCGCGTCGATCTCCACATCACTGAGGCCCAACACTCCGGTCACTGCGGCTCCCGCCAAGGCGGTCCCGAAAATGATCATGAGAAGAGTTGAGATAAGCATCCGCATTGTCGGTTCCTCCCCGGTTCGGAATGTCATTTGTGATCGGTACCGCCATGACTCGGGGCGGCATCCATCTTCGGGATCAACGGAACAATCGTTTCAGTTCCCCCCATCCCATCGATTCGTTGGACACCTGACCGTCCCGGTATGGCAGATAGTCCACCAGGATGTCGATGTCCGGGGAGTCGTTCCCGTCGTAGATCAGCGAAGCAACGCTGTCCGCGTCGCTCACGCCCCACCAGTTGTTGCGGAGGTCGAGGGTCCAATCGGCGGGGAAATTCGGCTCGCATTCGACAGCATAGCCTGAGAAAGACAGGATATGGGAGTCGGACAGTGCGACATCGCTGCGATAGATGCGCAAGGGAGGACAGTCGTTGCCTCTGAGGATATTGCCCGAGCCTGTGAGTGAACTCAGACCGTCGACCCAAACCGTCGCCAAGTCTCCTCCTGAAAGCCTGGAGTTCGTCAAATCAACATGAGATCCGGCCTTTACGATCATAGACATCCTGTCGGTCTCGATATCGACATCCGTCAGCGTCGCCGTACTAGAGGACCAGAGTTGGATACCCATCAAGGAATCTTCGATCCGGCAGTCTGTCACGATCAGGCCTTGCGTCGACGTCGTGTTCATCCCGTAAATCATCCCACGGAACATGCAGCGATCGACAACGACATCTACCGAGCCTGACCCCGGGAAGATTCCCGTGTCGACGTTCAAGAACGTACAGTCCGTGATCCGAGCGCCGCGGGAACTGAAAACGCCGCAACCTACCCCCCATGTTTGATGTTGGAACGTACATCGGTCAATCTCCAGGTAGGAGGTATCCCAACAATTCAACCCGCCATAACAATGCTCGATTGTCAATTCGGACATGCGGAGTTCAGATCCATAGACGAGAGTGACCCCAATAGCATGCTCTGTGATCGGAAACTCGGACTCGGGTCCGATCACCGTCTCACCCTCCCCAGACCCGATCATCGTCAGGGAACGACCATTCAACAGGACATGGAAGAGTCGATCCACCCAGGCGCCGAGCGTGTACCTCCGATAGTCATCAAACCTCCCCGGCCCGATCATCAGAGTGTCACCGTCCGCCGCCGCATCCACAGCGTCCTGGATCACCGTGAAATCCCCGCTCCCGTCCTTCTCCACGGTCCAGACAGCGGCGCCAGACGGCGCCGACATGGCCAGCAGCACGAAGACGAACATCGCCACAGCCGGGTTCCTGGTTCTCATCATCTCTACCCCCCTAGAATCCCGAGATGCAGATCTTGGTGCGGTATGTCGTCGACACCGCATGCAATTGGCCGTTCAGGCGGCATCCATCTGCAGGATCACCGGAATAGGCGTTTCAGTTCCCCCCATCCCATCGATTCGTTGGACACCTGACCGTCCCGGTATGGCAGATAGTCCACCAGGATGTCGATGTCCGGGGAGTCGTTCCCGTCGTAGATCAGCGAAGCAACGCTGTCCGCGTCGCTCACGCCCCACCAGTTGTTGCGGAGGTCGAGGGTCCAATCGGCTGGGAAATTCGGGAAACACTCTACGACGAAGTCCGAGGCCGCCAGGATGTGGGAGTCGGACAATGTGACGTCGCTGCGAAAGATGCTCAAGGAAGGACAGCCATTACCTCTGAGAATGTTGCCCGTGCCAGTGAGTGAGCTCGAGTCAATGACTCGAACCGTCGACCGGTCACTACCGGAAAACCTGGAGTTCGTCAACTCAGTATAAGACCCGGCCGAAAGGATCAAGGACATGCTGGCGCTTTCGATCTCGACATCCGTCAGCGTCGCCGTACTAGAGGACCAGAGTTGGATACCGATGAAGGAATCTTCGATCCGGCAGTCCGTCACGACCAGGCCTTGCGTCGACGTCGTGTTCATCCCGTAGATCATCTCACGGAACACACATCGATCAACAATGACATCATCAGAGCCCGATCCAGGGAAGATTCCTGTGTTGTAGTTCAAGAAAGAACAGTCCGTGATCCTCGCCCCACGGGGCCCAAACACTGAACACCCGGTCCCCCATGTATGATGTTGAAACGTGCAGTGCTCTGCCTCGAAGTACGAATCATCCCAACACTGTAAGGCCGAATCAAGGCGCTCGAGCGTTATGTTGGACAAATGGAGCTCAGCTCCTAAGATCAGCACGATCCCGTTGTCGTGCTCCGTCTGCGGAAACTCCGTTGTCGGACCGATAACCGTTATTCCTTCGCCGGAACCAATCATCGTCAAGGAGCGACCATCGAGCAGGATGTGGATGATCCGATTCGTCCAGTATGGGAAATCATAACGGCGGTAGTCATCGAACCTCCCCGGTCCGATCATCAGGGTATCGCCGTCCGCAGCCGCATCCACCGCGTCCTGGATCACCGTGAAATCCCCGCTTCCGTCCTTCTCCACCCTCCAGACCGCGGCGCCCGACGGCGCCGACACGGCCAGCAGCGCGAAGACGAACATCGCCACCGCTGGGTTCCTGGTTCTCATCATCTCCACCCCCCTAGAATCCCGAGATGCAGATCTTGGTGCGGTACGTCGTCGCGAACGATTGCGACTGGCCGTTCGATGTCATCGTCACCGTGATCGTGTGCAGGCCCTTCGCGCAGTCCGTCGTGAAGCCGATCAATCCATGGTAGTTACCGGTCACGACATGCGATGAGTTCGCCGAAGTGATCGTCTCGTCCGCCCAGTTCGTACATGGGCCGTTCAGGATCACCTGGTCCACCGAGTTGGCAAGCATGTAGTCCGCCATCCAGTCGAAGGCCCACACGAGCTGTCCCGGCGCCACGTTGCACTGCACGTTGAACGTACTGGTGTCGAACGACGGCGGCGTTTCGTCCTGGATCGTCACGATCTGGTTGGTGGCCATCGTGTCCCTCTGCACGAAACCGTTCAGCCAGTACGTCTTCACGACGACCTGGCCGTTCGTGCCGCCCAAGCCGAATCGCAGCCCGCGGGAGACGTCCCCGCCACGGCCGGCGCCGCCGCCGTAGCTCTGGACGCCCGAAAGGATCGTGGCGCCGTCGAGGCTGGTCACCAAGACCTGGGCCCCGATGCACGAGCGATTGGCCACGATGTCTTCGGAACTCTCCAACACCACGCCCAGCCAGTGATTCGGCGTTCCGGTCGGCTCTGACAGGAAATAGAACCCCTCGTCGCCGGCCGACGGCCGGCCCAGGAACAGGTCCAGGTCGCCGTCCAGATCGTAGTCGGCCAGAGCAACGCCGTTGACCACGGACGTCAGGGCGCCAATGCCCGAGGCATCGCTCACATCCTCGAAGGCGAGCGGCGTAGACCCCGAATTACGGAACAGCCTGGGAGCCCTTGCTGGCTCGGTCGAGTCCAGTTTGGCCGGCACGAACAGCAGATCCGTCCAGCCGTCCAGGTCGAAATCCAATGGCCGCACGTCCCAGGTCGGCAGGTCGATCTCGGGAAGAGCTGTCGTATCCCGGGTGAAGCTGTCCGCGGCATCGTCCTTGAGGAAAAGATATGGACGGGCTGGATCGGTTGGTTTCAGACCAGCGAGTTGGGACAGCACCAGGTCGAGATCCCCGTCGTTGTCCAGGTCCGCCCACGCCGCGCTGGTGGCGTTCGCGATCTCGGCTCCGGGGAACCAGGTGGCCAGTCCGTCCTGGAACTGGGAACTGGTGACCGTCTCGTAGAACCGGGCACCCACCGAGGTGCCTTCGGCGTTGGCCGCAGGCACGAAGAGATCCATGTCGCCGTCCCGCTCCACATCGCACCAGGTGGCGGCGAACGAGGGCTGCGCGTCCGTCAGGATGCCGCTGAACCAGGACGAGGAGACGAAGGTCGTTCCGTCCTGACCCAGCATCAACCGGTCGGAAACCGGGTCGGCGTCTAAAAAGTTCTTGCCCTGAGGATCTTGGGCGGCCCTGCAGATGTACAGGTCCAGCCAGCCGTCGGCGTTGTAGTCGCCCCAGGTTCCGGCCCAGGAGTCGGCGGTGATCGCGGCGGTAAGGCCTGCGACCAGTGCGTCATCAAATTGACCACTAGGCTGGGGGCCATTGTTCCTCAGAAGCAGCAGAACCGAGGCGTGGGCGACGAAGAGGTCTTCGTCTCCGTCGTTGTCATAATCGCCGAGGGTGAGGCCACGGCAGTTGGCTGAGTCCGGGAAGTCAGTTCTACTGAAATAGTCATCGATGTGTTCAGAGTATTGAGGATTACCAAATACAGGATGAGTTCTGTCTTTCACTTGGCACGACGATCTCTGGCCTTGAATCGTCACCAAGATATCCTCGAACCCGTCCTCGTTGATATCGAATGCCAGGGCCGAGTAAGGCGTACCTGTATAGTCGACAGCCGACTCTTCAGAATAGTCCTGGTATTTCGCCGCCAGGTCGTCGTCCACCACCTGCACCGTCGTACGGCCGTACTGGTAGTATCCGTCGTCATCCTGGGCGTAGACCCAGACTTCATATTCGCCCACGCTCAGGGTGCCGATCTGTGACGTCAAATCCAGTGTGAACACGTCGTCGCCTGCAACGTCGTCAGCGCCGAGTCCGTCGTCCAGGAGTTCGTAGGTCGAAGCTGCCGAGGGCAAGGTGTCGCCTTCCAGGGCATGGATGCTCGCCTCGCAGATCTCGATCGCCGAGGTCTCCGAGTGCGGCACCTTGATCTCGAGTTCCGTCTCGCCCCCGGACAACCAGACGGGACTCTGGGCGTCCTCCAGGATGCGGGGGATAAACGGCGGATCCTGCATCAGCACGAAGCCGTGGGCCGGCCCGATCGGGTCCGTGTCCAGGTCCACGGGTACGAACTCGATCCGGCTGCCTTCGGTCGTGGTCAGATCATCGTTGATCTGCAGGCGGTACCAGTCGGTGGCGGAGGTCGAAAGACCGCGATAACTCAGGATCTCACGCACAGTGTACGACTCATCAGCCGGCGTATCCCCATCCCCCCAGTAACCGGTATTGTAGACGACGAACGCGTTGCCGCCGTCGAAGCTCCTCGCCGCGCACCACGGCGCCGTCTGAGCGATCGAAAGGGTCCCGGCATCCGGAACGCCCAGATCGATCTGCGATTCGGGGAAGGCCATGGTCCGGCCTTCGTAGTAGTCCCCGCCGGCGTATCCGAGGCTCGTCTTGGTCAAGTCGTTCGGCCCGTGTTCCATGACCAGCCAGTAGGCGATGAGTTCGAAGTTACGGTAGATGTCGATATAGGGGACCTCGTTCTGATCCTGATCCGTGCTGACTTTGACCATGCCCGCGTGGGAACGCACGTGGATCGGTTTGCCCAGGGAAGAGGCCAGAACGACCGCATCCCGAACTCCATCGAGCTTCCAGTAGAAGTCTTCTCGACGGAGCACGTCCCGCTGGACCTTCA
>CALEMW010000055.1 GCA_937910695.1 uncultured bacterium | reverse complement strand
CTCCGCCTCCGCCTCGTCATCTACTTCGCGCTCCTCGATGGTCGTGATGTCGGCGTCGCCGACGTCGGCGGCGAGAGTCGCGCAGGACCGCACGGCCTCGTCGCCCACCAGCACGGTGCAGGCGCCGCACTCGGCGATGCCGCAGCCGTACTTCGTGCCCTTCAGGCCGAGGTCGTCGCGCAGGATCCAGAGCAGGGGTTTTTCGGCGGGGACGTCCAGGTCGTGGACGCGGCCGTTGACGCGGAGGCGGATGGACGGCATGGGGGCCTCCCCTGGTGATCGTAAGGGGTGTCGGCGGCTTCGGAACCGTGGGGCATCATGCCTGAAAAGGGCACGGAATGACAGGGGCTTTTCACCGGCTGGGGGCACAGTTGGATCATTCGCATCGATAACAGGGACATCTCAGTATCCCAGAGCCTCCAACCTCTTCCTGGTCTCCTCATCCACATCCGCCGGAATCGCCCCCCGCCCCTCCACCAAGGGGCTCTCGGGGTCGAAGATCCGCCACATCCGCAGCCGCATACTCCTGGCTTTGGCTTCGTGTACGGTCGCGAGGTTCTCTGTTTCGCCCGGATCGGCATGGAGATCGAACAGCCGGTAGGTCTCGATGCCCTGGGTGCGGGCATACATCAGCTTCCAGGGCCAGTCGATCAGCGCCTTGGAGAATCCCTCCACACTGCCGCCCTGCTCGGCCACCAGCAACGACCCCACCGAACCGGCCTGGCCCGCGCACAAGGGCAACAGGCTGCGTCCGTCCATCTCGGGCGGGCGGATGCCGACCGTTTCGAGCATGGTCGGCATCAGGTCCATGGTCGAGATCGGCGCCTCGACCACCGTGCCGGCGAAACTGCCCTTGGGAAATTTGATCAGCAAGGGCACATGGAGACATTCCTGGTAGGGCTCGGCGTGGGTGAACCAGTAGCCGTGATCGCCGAGATGCTCGCCATGGTCGCTGACAAGCACGATCAGCATGCCGTCATACAGACCCTCGTCCTTCAGATGGGTCATGAGCTGACCGACATGGTCATCCACGAAAGTCACGCCGGCGGCGTACTCCTTCACGCCGAATTCCAGGTCGGTGATGCCCTCGAGCCAGTCGTACATGCCGCTGTTGCGGTTGCGGGCGGGGTTGGCGTCGGAGCGGAGGAAGTCGAGGACGGGCTCGCCCGGCGCCATCTCGTCACCATGGTAATACATGCCGGCGTAGGGGGCCGGGGGGGTGTAGGGAGCATGTACGTCGAAGTAATGGAGGAACATGAAAAGGGGCTGATTCAAATCGTGCGTGCGCAGTGTCTCGAGGCCGAGCCAGGTAATGCGGCTGGCCCGGTCGAGGTCCGGATCGAGTCCCTGAGGCGCGTCCCCGTTAAAACCCTGCCCCATGCCGAATTCGGGTGTCAGGTAGTTGATCGAGACAAATCCGTTGGTCCGGTATCCTGCGATGTCGAAGAACTCCGTCAGGGTATAGTTGTCATCGTCCAGGCGCTGGTAGTCGAAACCTACCGCTCCGTGATGGTAGGGTGTCTTGCCGGTGAAGATCGATGCAAACGATGGCAGAGTCCACGGTGCTGTGCTGAAGCAGCGTGTGAACAGGACACCGTCGGCGGCCAGGGCGTCGATGTTGGGAGTGCGGATCCAATCGTTGCCGGAGCAGGCCAAGTGATCACCGCGCAGGGTATCGATCCCGATCAGCAGGACATGGGGCAGGGCCCGTGGTGAAGTCGGGCGCTGCTGTGCGAAGGCAACGGGAGCCGCCGCCAGGACCAAGAACGCCGCGATAAGGATCCGTTTCATGACACGCACTCCGACCGGCTCGGTCAATGGATGATGGTCGCCCGGCTCAGGGCCGTATGCTCGCCGGCGCGGAGCCGGAACCAGTACAGGCCCGAGGGCATGGGACGACCGGCGTCGTCGTGACCGTTCCAGGTGATATCGACGTCGTCGATGAGCGAGCCCGTTACCGTGCCCGCATCCAGGACGTTCAGCAGGCGGCCCCGCAGATCGTAGACCTCGAGCGAGACGTCCGCCGTGGCTTCGAGGTGGAAGGTCACCACGACATCGCCGGCGCTGGGGTTCGGCCCTGTCGAGACGATGCGCAGGGTTGCGTTGGGAACGGGGTTCGCACTCCAGGCCAGCCAGCCCTTGGGGTCGAGCTCCACCGTCTCAACAGAAGAAAGGAAGTCGAAGTGCCCCGAAGCGTTCACCCCCGTCACGCGGAGGGTGCGCCACTCCTCGCCTGCCTCGGTGACGATGCGCACAGGGTAGAGGTTGTCGAAGGCTACGCCGCCGGTGTCGACCACCGAAATTTCGGCCCGGGTCCCCGGGCCGTTGGGCCCGTCCCCGGCGACGCTGCGCACGGTCAGGTGCGGCACGGTGTTCTGCTCCAGGTAGGGCCAGAGGAAAGGCGCCAGGTCTTCGTCCGCATATTCGCTCGCCATGGCGATGAACTGTTCGCTGGTCACCACGCTCTCACGGCGAGCGATGCTGTCCGACCAGTCGCGGAGCAGATCGAAGAAATCGCCGTCGTCCCCGTCGCGCAGACTCATGCGGCCACGCAGCATGTGGAGGACCCAGGCCCCTTTGTCGTAGACGGTGCGGTCGAGGATGTTCGGGAAGGGATCGTAGATCGGGGTGCGTCCCTCCCAGTTCAAACCGGAGCGCAGCAGGCCCATGCGCCACCAGTAGCCGTCGGGGCCGTCGGGGCCGTTGAGGTGCTCGAACCACAGGGTCTCGCAGTAGGTGGCGAAGCCTTCGTTGAGCCAGATGTCCTTCCAGCTCGCGGGCGTCAGCGAATCCCCATACCACATGTGTGCGAGTTCGTGCAGCACGATGCGGTCGTAGGCGTTGTTGCCCAACAGCAGGCCATGGCCGTAACCGGTGACGGTCTGGTGTTCCATGGCGCCCGTGTTCATGTTCATGAATTCGGCATGGCCGTACTTCTCGTCGGCGAAGGGATAGGGGCCGGCGAGATTCTCCATGAAGCCCATCATGTCGCAGAGATGGGTGAAGTCCTGCCTGGCTGCCGTTTCATGGTGGGGATAGACCCAATGCATGAGATCGATCGGCCCCGACAACGGAGCCGTGCAGACCTCGCCGAAGGCGACGTAATCGCTCACATAGATCGCTATGAGATATGTGGCGATCTGATGGTCGGTGCGCCAGGTGGTCGTGGCGGTGCCGTCGCCGTTGTCCATGGTGCCCATGAACACGCCGTTGGATACGGCGGTCAAGTCGTCCGGGGCGGTGATGACGATGACCGCCGTCGCCTTGTCGCCCGGTCGATCTTTGGTGGGCCACCAGGCCCGCGAGAACTCGGGCTGGCTCATCGTGGCCACGCTGGCACCGATGGCCTCCGTATCCTCCCACGCTCGCCAGCTCAGGCCGTCGCCATCGGTGCTCATCAGGCCCTCGTAGGTGACCGTGAGACTGTCCTGAGAGCCGAGCTTGGTCGCCGGCAGGTCGATCACCAAACTGTCGCCCGCCTGCACATAGGTCAGCGGACCGCTCAGGTGGTCGACGGCGCGGATGGCCAGACCGCTCGAGTCGAGAACGAACTCGGCTGCGTCGAGGGTCGTCGGTGCGAAGTGGACCGTCATGCGGCCCCCGAAGGTGCGGGTGTCGGGGTCGACGTCGATCTCGAGGCGCCAGTGGCGCACTTCATAGTCGGCGGTGCCTGCGGCCACGGGTCCCAGAGACTTGGCGGCGAGGAAGCGCTGCTTGGCGGCGGCGAGACAGCCGAGATCGTCGTGGTCGGGAGCGGCGGCGGCGGCGATGGAAGACATGGTCAGGATCATGATCAGGATCTTGGCAGACATAGAGTTACGGTAGGTCATGAAATCCTCTCCAGAATGGGGTTGGCTCGAACCGGGAATAATAGCCCGATTCGCCCGCCCTGGACAACCCCCTGAATCAAATGCGGTTCCCGCCGCTGGTGTGGGCATCGATCACGACCTTCGCTCCCGGCGCCACCGAGGAGGTGACCCAGCAACCGCCTCCGATCACCGCTCCGCGACCGATGACGGTCTCACCACCCAGAATGGTGGCATTGGCATAGACCGTCACTTCGTCCTCGATGGTGGGATGGCGCTTGCCGCCTCGAAGCACCGCCCCGTCGTCGCCGCGGCGGAAACTCAAAGCGCCCAGCGTGACGCCCTGGTACAGCTTCACCCTCTCGCCGATGTGCGTTGTCTCCCCCACGACCACCCCCGTCGCGTGGTCGATGAAGAAATACGATCCGATCACGGCGCCCGGATGGATGTCGGTGCCGGTACGGGCGTGGGCCCACTCGCTCATCACGCGTGGAATGAACGGAACACCGAATCGCTGGAGGGGATGGGCGAGCCGATGCACGGCCACCGCCAGCAGGCCAGGATAGCAAAGCACGACTTCCACCGGACTCGTGGCGGCCGGATCCCCTTCGTAGGCGGCCTGCACATCGGTCTTGATGAGCTCTCGCGTGCCGGGCAGGGTGTCGAGGAACTCGAGGGTCAGACGTTCCGCGAGCGTATCGGGATCGTCGTCGCTTGCGGCGCGGCACGGAGCCGGGAGACCCTGACTGGCCGAGAAGCGGAGCGTGCGCGCGACGATGCCGGACAGCTCCACGAACAGAGCATCAAGATGTCCGGCCACGAAGGTCTCGACGCTGGCCCGCTCATCGATGCTCCCGCCGAAGTATCCGGGAAAGGACAGGGCCAGCAGGCGCTGGAGCACCGATTCGACACGGGCGCGGCTGGGCAGCTCGGTATCGCCGATGCGGTTGACGCCGCCGGCGCCCTCGTAGCCGATTGCGAGCTCTTCGGCGACACGGGCCAATCGGTTTCGGGTCTCGAAGTCCATGGCATCCTCTCAATCGCGGTACGGTGCGAACAGATCCGAAGACAGATAACGTTCACCGAAGCTCGGAATGACGACCACGATCCGCTTGCCTTCCAGATCTGGTCTGACGGCGAGATCCAGTGCCGCAACCAGTGCAGCTCCCGAGCTGATGCCCACGAACAAACCCTCTTCTCGGGCGGCACGACGGGCCATGGCCATGGCCTGCTCGCCCGCCACCGTCACGACTTCATCGATCAGCGACACATCCAGGTTGGCCGGAACGAACCCCGCACCGATACCCTGGATCTTGTGGGGACCGGGAGCGCCTCCCGAAAGGACGGGCGATTCTGCCGGCTCCACCGCCACGATCCGCACAGCGGGATTGCGTTCCTTGAGAACCGACCCCACACCTGTGAGCGTGCCGCCGGTCCCCACTCCAGCCACGAATACGTCCACACGACCGTCGGCGTCGCGCCAGATCTCCTGCGCAGTCGTGCGTCGATGGACCTCCGGGTTGGCAGGGTTGTCGAACTGTCCCGGCAAGAACGACTCGGCATGTACGGCCAGCAGTTCTTCGGCCGCGGCGACGGCGCCCTTCATACCGCCTGAGGCCGGTGTGAGGATCAGCTCCGCGCCCAGGGCACGCAGCACGATCCGCCGTTCGAGAGACATGCTGTCGGGCATGGTCAAGGTGAGGGGATAGCCTTTAGCGGCACAGACGAATGCCAAGCCGATGCCTGTATTGCCGCTGGTGGCTTCGATCACCCTCATGCCCGGTTTCAGCCGACCGTCCCGCTCCGCGGTCTCGATCATGGCCAAGGCTATGCGATCCTTGACGCTGGACATGGGATTGGCTGACTCGAGCTTCGCCAGGACTTCGGCTCCGCCCTGATTCAGCTTGGGCAGACGCACCAGCGGAGTCTCGCCGATCAGGGAAAGAACCGAGTCGTGAATGTGTTCGGACATGATCATCCTCCAGGTCGGGCGAAGAGCTTTCCCGGCAACCTAAACCGAAAACGCCCGTCGGCCAGGGCCGGCGGGCGTTTCGCCGAATATCGTGCCGCGAATCAGGAGCCGAGAGACCGTTCCAGACGCTGGAGCTGACTCTTCGCCCCGAGCAGGATCAACGTGTCGCCCGCCCGGATCACATGGTCGGGCCCTGGATTGAAGGCCATGTTTCCCGACACGTCGTTCACGCCGATGATGATCACGTCGTATTCCGAACGCAGGTCGGATTCGCGAATGGCCAGACCGTCCAATGACGACTCTGCGGGAATGACGAACTCCTCCACCAGCAGTTCGATGCCTCGACTGCTGGTCGCCACCTCCATGTAGTCGTAGACCTTGGGCCGCAGCAGGGCCTGCACGAGACGGCTGCCGCCGATGCGGTAGGGCGATATCACGCGGTCGGCGCCGGCACGTTCGATCTTGCGGGCCGCCTTGTCCTCGGCGGCGCGGGCCAGGATGTAGAGACCGGGGTTCTCGGATCGAGCCAGCTCGCGGGCCGAGAGTGTGATGTAGAGGTTGTCCACGTCGCGCGAGGTGGTGGCCACGAGGGCCTTGGCCCGGGTCACGCCGGCCCGGAGCAGGACCTCGTCCTCGGTGGCGTCGCCCTCCACGACCAGATGGCCGGCTTCCGCGAGCTGTTCTGCTTCCACTGCGTCGAGGGTGATGATCACCTGGGGCTTGCCCTCTGCGGCGAGATCTTCGCAGACGATCTGCCCCATGCGGCCGTGGCCGCAGACGATGTAGTGATCGCGGATGGCATCGAGTTCTCTGCGCATCATGCGCCTCCCGAACAGCTTTTTGATCTGTCCCTCCACCAGGAGGGTGGCGAACGCGCCGACGGTGAAGGTCACCAGACCCAGACCGACGATGATGAGCACCATGACCATCACCTGACCGGACGGCGACAGGTCGTGGACCTCGCCGTACCCCACGGTGCTGATGGTGATCATGGTCATGTAGAGGGCGTCGAGGGGAGGGTAGTCCTCCACCAGAACAAAACCGACGGTACCGATCAGGATGGTCACCGCCAACAGGAACGCCCCCCTCAGGACACGCCCGTACCGCATATTCTGGGGTGTGTTCGACGTCAGGCCCACGGACTTCCTCCTCCGGTGCGGATCCCGCTGGCACAGTACCCCCTTGCCAGCCGTCCTGAAAGTGTGAAATGATCGTCCGGACTTGTCCCGGAACCCGGACGGGGTTTTCTTGTTGCAGTCGCGACTTCCGTCAACCGGGACGACTCGACCGTCCACCTCAGTCGTCTGAACCCACGAGACCCAGCATGGAGCCCCGACCATGACATATACGAACGGCTCGCTTCAACGTATCTGCACCCCGTTGAGCGCTCTCGCTTTGACCATCCTGCTCGCCGGCGCCGCGGCCGCCCAGGACCGGGCCGGCTTCCCGGCCATCCAGGTCGAGCCGTCCAGCATCGACTTCGGCACCCTCCCGCAGGAAGAGGCCCGAACCACCACGGTCGTGATCTCCAACGTGGGCGGCGCCCCCCTGATCCTCGACGAAGTCGAAAGCATGTGCGGCTGCACTGTGGCCACACCCGACAAGATGGCTCTCGAACCGGGCGAATCCACATCGCTGGTCATCACGTTCAACAGCAAGAAATTCCAGGGCACCCAGCACAAGCTGGTGCGCATCCATTCCAACGACGCCGCCGAACCGATCTTCGAAATCGACGTGAACGCCTTCGTCAAAGTTCCCCTGGTCTTCACCCCGGGCAACAAGATGCTGGGCTTCGGCCGGCTGCGCGCCGCCGACGCGACCCCGCGGGTCGTGAAGATCGAAAGCACCGACGACCTGGCGGTGGAAATCGAACCGGTGCGCGTGAACGAGGACTTGCTGAAGGTCACCATCCGCGGCACCAAGTCGGGGCTGCCCTCGGAGAAAGAGATCATCGTGGAGCTGGCCGACGGCGTGCCTCCGGGCACCATCCGTGAGATCCTCTCGTTCCGGACCAACATCCCCGAGGCCGAAGCCTTCGACCTCGAGGTATCCGCCCAGATCCTCGCCGACGTGGAGCTGTTCCCCGAAGACGTGAACTTCCGCTACGTCCAGCGCGACCAGGCCATGCAGCGCATGTTCGAACTCAAGATGCCCAAGGAGATGAATCTGAAGATCAAGTCGGCCACCATCGATCTGCCGAACTTCGAAGTCTCCAAGATCGAGAAGAACGAACTCACCGGGAATCTCAACATCTATGTCGCGGGCACGCCCCTCCCCATCGACGACCCGCGTGTGATCGAGGCCAAGGGACGTATGATGGGCACCCTGAAGATTGCGGTCGACGACCCCATGTTCCCGGTATTCGAGTCGACCATCAAATACCTGCTGAGAATCTAGGATCACCGTGAACGCACCTACGCGCAAGATCCGCCACTTCCCTCCCTCGTCCGCCTGGCGCGAAACTCTGATGCTGCTCGGCATCGCAGTTATTTTGGCCGCAGCGTCCTGGCTGGTCCGCACGCCCCGGCTGCCGCTGCAGGCCGACCTTGAACTCTACCAGCTCGAACTCGGTGTTCCGGTGATCACAGCGGCCCAAGCCGTGCCGCTGTACGAGGCCGGCATCCACGTCTTCGTCGATACGCGTGACGATGCATTCTCGCGGGAGACGATCCCCGGCTGCTTCGTGATCCGCCAAAGCACGTTCGACGCCGACCTGCGCGAGGTTTTCGACTTTTTGGCCCAGGACGACCCCCTGATCCTCTACGGCGACGGCAACCTCGTGCTGGTGAGTCCGGTGTTGGAACGGCTCAAGGAAAGGGGCTACACCGAACTGCAGGTCATGCGCGGCGATCCTGACTCCTTCCGCGCCGCCGGCGGCGAACTGAGCCCACCTCTCGAGCCGGAGGCAGCACCATGAACGACTCCGCCGCCGCGCGCGGCATCCTGCTGCCCGACTGGCTCGAACTGATCGTCCGCTTCCTGGTGGGCGGCACGTTCGTCTACGCCTCGTTCGACAAGATCCTCCACCCCGCGGACTTCGCCCTGGCCATCTCCCATTACCGGCTGCTTCCCGGCGATCTGCTCCACGTATTCGCCCTGCTGGTCCCCTGGGTGGAACTGGTGGCCGGCCTCGGTATGATCCTCGGCTTCGCCCGCCGCGGCGCTTCCGCCCTGGTGACGGCCATGCTGGTGATGTTCGTCGCCGCCATAGTTTCGGCCCTGGCCCGCGATCTCGACATCTCCTGCGGCTGCTTCAGCACCAAAGGAGGACACGCCGTGGGCCTGTCCCTCATATTCCGCGACATTGCCCTGCTGGCGGGAGCCGTGCTCCTGTGGGTCTGCCGAGGTGTTCGGCGCAGCTTCTAGCCGGCTCAGACGAACTCGCCTTTCAATATCGAAACCGTAAAATCAAGATTTGACATCAAAGGGAAGAGCGGCGATTTTCGCCCGATCGAGGACGCTGAGGCGTCGACGACCAACTCAAGACCCAGGAGTCTCCCATGCCTGCTTTCGTGAACACCGACGAGTGCACCGCCTGCGAAGCCTGCGTCGAGGCTTGCCCGACCGAAGCCATCTCCATGGACGGTGACCACGCTTTCGTCAACGCCGACGAGTGCACCGACTGCGAGGCCTGCGTCGAAGCCTGCCCGACCGAAGCCATCTCGATGCTCGACTAAGAACGCGTCGCTCGCAACGATTCAGGGCCTCCCTTCGGGGAGGCCCTTTTCATATCCCTGACAACATCACATACCAAATCACTTCCGAAGGTCTCAACTTCAGCAGACGATCATCAACGCGGCTCGTGGGTTGGCCGGAGATGTCACTCGACGGACTCGCCGGGACGCCAGGGCACGTCGTCACGCCCCGACGTGTGCTGGATCCAGCGCGCCGCCGTGAAGAGCCAGTCGCTCAAGCGATTCAGCCAGCGCACGGCGTCGGCGGGAACAGCGATGGTCGTCGCGGCCTCTACGGCCCGGCGTTCCAGGCGACGGCACACCGTGCGCGCTACATGGAGCACGGCCGCCGGCGGGGTGCCGCCGGGCAGGATGAAGGTGCGCAGGGGCTGGAGATCGTCGTCCATGCGGTCGATGGAATGCTCGAGCCGGGCCGGATCGAAGGCGGCGATCGCCTCGCCGCTGCGGGCGAGACCGGCACAGCGATCCGGATCGGCCAGAAGGGCGCCGAGATCGAACAGCCGGCTCTGGACGGCCGTGAGCTCCGCCATCAGGCGCGTCGCGGCAGCGGCCCGGGTCGGGTCCTCGTGGTCGGGACGGTCGAGCAGGGCGACGACCAGGCCCAGCTGGGCGTTGAGTTCGTCGGCGGTGCCGTAGAGATCGACGCGGATGTCGCTCTTGGGGGCGCGGGTGCCGCCGATCAGGGCGGTCTCGCCCAGGTCGCCGGTGCGGGTATAGATGCGGCTCATGGATACCTCCTGGTCACCACCATAGCGCATCGTCAACGGAGGCGCACGGCTGGATCAACGGACGAGGGTCAGCGTCGTTTCGGCTCGGAACGCGCCTGACGTCGCCCGCACATGGTACACGGCCGACGGCGCCGGACGCCCATGCTCGTCGCAGCCGATCCAGGTCCAGTCGGCACGGCCCCCGGCGTCTGCGGTAACCATGGCATCGGCGATGCGACGGCCGCGGACATCGAGCACTTCCAGGCGGATCTCACTGTACGGAGGAGCCGACATCACCACGGTGGTCCGGGGATTGGCGGGATTCGGGAAAGGCGGCGCGACCGTCAACAACGGAACCGAGAACTGGGACACGGATGTCGTCACATCCACCGGAGCGACGACCATGAACGGCGGCCGCCCCACCCCCACCGGCGCGGTTGTCAACTCCACACCCGTCGCCGCCGCAAAGACGCGCACGCCCGCGGCCCCGACTGTTTGGTCGCACAGATACACCAAGTCGACTCCGTCCCAGGCCAGATCGACGTAGTCGTACCCCGCCGCGGCAACGATGGTCGACACTGCGGATCCATCGCGCGGATCAAAGGTCACCAGGTTGGTACGGAACGCTGCATCGCTGACCAAGGCGTAGGCTCGATCAACGGCCACGGTCACGAAGTCGATGATGTCGCCGCCGAGCTGGGCTTCGGTCACCTGCAGCCCCGAGGTGGTGCCGGCGATCAGATCGACGGTCTCGATGCCTCCGTCCAACAGTCCGAACCAGCCGGTCGACGCCACACGGGCACGGCGGCCATCGCCGACGGGTTCGGGCATGGCGGATGGATTCGTGCCGGCCAGCACCAGGCCCTGGACGCCTGGGGAGACGGGATCGGCGTCGATCCAGGCCCGGGCTGCGAGATCGAAGAGCAGGATCTGGGAATAGTCCGCCGGCCCCCACCAGCCGTTCCGGTCGAGGCGCTGGCACACGATGCCCAGCACGTCTCCGGCGAGGATGGTCCAGGAGGTCTCGGGCAACCCGTCGGCGTCGGCGAACTCGGACGTGGAATAGGAGCCGAGAATCGTGCCCCCCTCAGGATCTACCTCGAGCAGCACGGCCTCGTCGTAGCAGGGAATCCAACCATGGCCGTCGGCGCCGAAGGCGATGTCCTGGGGATTGCGGCCCACGCCGACGCTGAATTGCAGGATCGTGTCCAGACCCAGGGCGGGATCGAGGATCTGCACATTGGACGGCCCCCCCCTGTTGACCACGTAGTACAGACCGCCGTGCCAGCGAGCCACCGCATCGGCGTTGATGGTTTCGATGTCCGCGGTGGGAGTCCACGGAGCATGGCGACCGACGGTGGACACGGCGCCATAGGCGGAGTAGTCGGTGGTCACGACCAGCAGTTCTTCCCAGGCGGAAGAGATTGCGGCACAGGCGAGCAAGGCGAGGATCGTCAGAATGCGGACCATGTCGTTACTCCTCAACGGATGCAAACAGAGGCACGGAGCGAACGGCCGGCGAGGGGATAGCCCACCACGTCGAACACGTCGTCATCTGTCAGGTTCAGGCCTTCAACGGTGAGTTTCCACTCGCGACTCCCCACCCGCCATTCTCTGGCGGCGGCAACGCCCACAACTGTGCGCGACGGCATGGCCTCTTCGTCGCCGTGATAGCGGAAACGCCAGTTGGACGCTTCGCGCACGACGCGTCCACGCACCGTCCACGGCCCCAAAGGAACAGCGGCTCCCAAAGCCAGGGACCAGGACGGCTGCAGGGGCAGCGTCTTGCCGGCATAGATCGGATCGTCGCCGCGGTCGCGGGCGTCCTGCTGGGTCAGACTGAGCCACCACGAGGCCCCCCCGGGTAGGTCGACCGTCAGTTCGACCTCGTGCCCCACTGTCACGGTGCGGCCTATGTTTTCGGCTTTGACGGTCGACTGGGAGTTGGTCACCCACAGGATCATGCGGTCGATTTCGCTGTGGAACATGGTCCAACGCACCGCGAGACCCTCCTCCGTCCGCAAACGCATGGCCAGCTCCCGGCTGGTGATGCGCTCGGGCACAAGCTCGCGATTCCCGTTCACGAAGCCCTGGTTCCCGAAGAGTTCCAACCACGAGGGAGCCCGCGCGGAACGGTGCGCCCGGGCCTCGAGAAAGAGCTGCGCTGGCAACGCTTCCCAGATCGCCGCCGCCGACCGCGCCCAATCTTCGTGAACATGGGGTTCCGCCAGAGTGGGCGGCGGCAGATGCGGCAGAGCCGGCAGAGCCGGAAAGTCGTCCTCGTGGCGCTGCCAACGCAGCGAAGGCGACAAGACCAGATGGAGACCGGGCAGCTCGACCTGGACGTCTGTGCCGGCCATCGTCGCGGTGCGCTCACGACGAGGTTCCACCACGCCGTCGGTGCGGGTGAACACGTAATGCTCTCGGCGCTGCTCAACGATGGGCACGGCGGTCACATGACCGGCGCCGGCAGGCAGATCGAACCCCCACGCACCGTGTGCCCGCAGGCCGGTATGGACACCGTCGCCGCGGGAAGAGCCCGAGGGATCGCCGCCCACCTCGCGGTCGGGATCATGGAGTTCGTCACGTTCTGGTCGAGCGGTGAAGCGCAGACCGTAGGCGCCGTCGGCCGCTGCGATGTCCAGGTCCAGGTCCCCACGCACGATCCGGCTGTCGGCGGCAAGGACGGGGGCGGCGCCTGCCGGCCCAGCCACACCCGCATCGCGTCGGTAGGCGCCGAAGGTGGTGCGCAGAAGATGCCCCCCCGCCAGGCCGCGATGCAGGGCCAACGTGGCGCCGATTTCTTCGAACCAGGCGTTGCGGCGGTGAGCGTCGTAATCGTCGTCGGGGTTGGCGAAGGTGCCGTTGTCGTCATGGTATCCGTAGGCGTTGTCGGCACGGCGCCCGTGCAGCATCGCGAGGATTTCCCAGCCGGCGCTCCGCCCCTGCAGAGTCAGCCGCGCTCCCGCTTCGCCGAACGCGCCGCCGCTCAATCGCAGCTCGGATACGCTGTCGCCGGCGTCCCGGGTTATGAGATTGACGGCCCCCACACCACCCGGTCCCCCCAAGTGGGCAGGCAGGCCGCCGCGGTAGATCTCCGCGCGCACGAAACGGTCGAGTGGCAGGGTGGAGAGATCGAGCACGCCGTCGAGGGCGTCGCTCAACGGGATGCCGTCGATCAGCACGGTCACCTGGGTCGCAGAAGAGCCGCGGATCGATGGGATGGCCGGGGCGCCGAGCCCGCCGTAGCGCCGGATCTGCAGACCAGCAGAATCTTCGAGGAGTTCGGCGAGGTCTAGGCCCGCGCCGTCGCGGTCGAGGTCCACGACGGTGACCGTGGTCACGCCGCCCAGGTGACGCTCACCGCGGGGCGCGATCACCTTCAGGGTGTCGGCAACCGCCGCCGCGGCCGGGACGGACGTCTCCGCACCACGCACGATCGCGCACGGCACGACCTGACAACAGAGGATGAAAACGGAGAACAAGCGCCGGACGCGCATGCCAGGAACCCTCCCGCGAAGGTGGTGGCAATAGGGGTCCGGATCGGTCTCCTGGCTCGCGGGTCATCCTCCTCCCACGCCTTCCCGACCCTCGCGGATCAGTGGCCTTGTGTGGGATTCGTCGCCGCATACAGTGGCGGGGCCGCGCCGGATTCGCACCGGCTTCCGGGGGATCACGGACCGTGATGTCGGATGTGTCGAGACTAGACGCCCGGATGGTCCCTGTCAAGGAGCCGGGCCCAGATCAGGCGGTGATCGGCTTCGTCGGCGCCGGCCAGCAGGCGTTCTTCCGGGTCGTCGCCGGGGCCGTCGTCGCGGTGCTGGATCAGCGATCCGGGCTGGGCTGCCAGCCAGTCCTGGTGGGTGTGGGGCCGGTAACGGTGCCAGAATCCCTGGTGCCAGAGGAAGAAACGCTCCACCCGCTCGAGCCCCTGCTCGTCGTCGCCGAAGTGCTCCGTCGCCAGCTCGAACCAGCGGCGCAGCACACCCCAGCGCTCGGCGACGGTGGGGTGCCAGGGCTCGCCGTCCTTCAGTTCGCGGAAGATCCAGGGCTTGATCAAGGCTCCCCGGGCGGCCACCACGCCGGCGACCGCGGTTTCGGCACGGCGCTTCTGGTGGTCCCAGACCGTGAGGATGTCGCCGTTGCCGAGTACGGGGATGTCCACAGATCGGGCCACCTCGTCGATCACCACCCAGTCGGCGTCGCGGCGGTAGCGCTGCTCCCGGGTGCGGCCGTGGACGGACAGGGCGTCGGCCCCCGCTGCGGCCGCCTTCACGGCGATATCCACGGCATTGATCTTGTCCTCCGACCACCCGGTGCGGATTTTCACCAGCAGCGGCACATCGACGGCCTCGCGGACGGCTTCGATCATCGCCACGAGCCGCCCCGGACGCTTCAACGCCGCAGCGCCGATCCCCTTGCGCACCATCACGTCGATGGGACAGCCGAAGTTCAGATCCACATAGTCAGCGCCGTTTTCGACGGCCTGCCGGGCAGCCTCAGCCATGATCGGAGGCTTGCTGCCCGCGATCTGGATGCCGAAAGGGGTTTCTGTACTGTGCTTGCGCAACAGCGGCAGTTCGCGACGGCTGCCCTTGACCAGCTTGTGGGCCAGGATCATTTCACTGCACGTGAGGTCGGCCCCGAACTCCTTGCAGAGACGGCGGTAGGGCAGGTTGCCGCCCATGGCCATGGGCGCCAGGGCGATCACGCCGCGGAAGAAGTCGCAGGCTGCGATCCTGCGGAGTCGGTGAAGACTAGCCACCGTCCATCATCGACCCTTCGTCGTAGCCGTGCCAGCCCTCGGGGTCCTGCATGTAGTCGTGGGTGTTCTTGAGCAGGTCATAGTGGCTCTGCTCTTCTTCAGCCAGGTGGGTGAACAGCTTCTTGGCCTCGGGGGCTTCAAGCTCCGCGGCGGCCTTGCTGTACATGACATAGCCCTTCCGCTCGACGGCCATGGCGCCCTCGAGGATCTCGAGGTCTTCCTGCTTGTAGTCGTAGGGGTCCTTCACCTCGTCGAGGGCCGTCTCGAAGATCTCGCGGGCGGTGCGGTGCTCGTGGGCGCCGTCATGGCCCAAGGGGGCAAGGTTGTGGGTGCGGATCAGGTCGTCGCGCAGCTCGATGAGATGAGCGCGATGTCCCTGTTCGTCTTTGGCCAGCGAGAGGAAAATGCGCTTCTCGATGGCGGCCTTGGTCGCTTCGGCCTGCTCGGTGAAGAAGCGGATGCCCTCCTCCTCGAAAGCGATGGCGTCGGAAAGAATTTCGATACAGCGTGTCACGTCGTTGCTCATGGGGCCCCTCCAGAGAGGATCGTGCACCAGGTTGGTCCGGTCTCGTCTGTCAATGGTAATGCCTGCCGGCTCTTTTCTCAAACCGATCAGAGGTTGAATTTCATCGTTGTTTTCTGCATATTTGCAATTGCTGCCGACGCATCCTCGATGCGTCATACCATACTGATAAGGTGGTCATTTCCCGTGAGTTACGGGGGCGGACGTCCTGGAGGCAATGACATGGCGAAGCTGCAGAACCGACTGGCCAAACTGATTCCCGAGTGGCGTACTGAAACCCGTGCCCTGGTGAAAAAGAACGGTGACAAGAAGATCAGCGATGTAACCGTGCAGCAAGCCTATGGTGGAATGCGCGGCGTCAAGGCCATGATCTGCGACACTTCAGAAGTCCCGCCCGACGTCGGTCTGCTGATCCGCGGCACCCCTATCGGCAAGCTCGCCGACAAGACCCCAGAAGATATCTTCTACCTGCTCTGTACAGGAGAATTGCCCAACGCCAAGGACCGCCGCGCCTTGAGCGACGAACTGGCGTCGCGCGCCGCGGTCCCGAACTACGTGTGGAAGGTCCTCGAGGCCATGCCCAAGGACTCACACCCGATGTGCATGCTCGACACGGCGATCCTGGCCATGGAGCGCGAATCTAAGTTCCGCGCCGCCTACGACAAGGGCATGCCCAAGGAGGATTACTGGAAGCCGATGCTCGAGGACTCCCTCGATCTGCTCGGCCGCATGCCCGCCATCGCTGCAGGCGTGTACCGGATGCGCTTCAAAAAGGGCAAGCGCATTGCACCCAAGAAGAATCTGACCTGGTCCGAGAACTACGCCCACATGCTCGGCATCAAGGACCCCAGCGGCGAGTTCGCCGACTGCATGCGCCTTTACCTCGTGCTGCACTGCGACCACGAGGGAGGCAACGTATCGGCCCATACCTGCCATCTGGTGGGTTCGGCCCTGAGCGACGCCTACTACAGCGTGTCGGCCGGACTCAACGGCCTCGCCGGCCCGCTGCACGGCCTCGCCAACCAGGAGTGCCTGAACTGGATCATCCAGCTCAACAAGCAGTTCAAGGGCAAGCCGTCGCGCGAGGACATCCGCAAGACCGCCTGGGAGACCCTCAACGCCGGCAAGGTCATTCCCGGCTACGGACACGCCGTGCTGCGGGTGAGCGACCCGCGCTTCGTCGAGTTCCGCGCCTTCGGCATGAAGCATTTCCCGAACGATCCGATCATGAAGACAGTCAACGACGTCTACGAGATCGTCCCCGAGGTGCTGAAGGAGCAGGGCAAGGCCAAGAACCCCTGGCCCAACGTCGACGCCGGCTCCGGCGCACTGCTCTACCACTACGGCATGAAGGAGTTCAGCTACTACACGGTGCTGTTCTCCGTATCGCGCGCCATGGGCATGCTCTCCCAGCTGGTCGTGAACCGGGCTCTGGGCTCCCCCATCGAGCGTCCCAAGTCCGTGACGACTGAATGGATCAAGAAGAACGTGAAGTAGCGCCGCCGACCTTCACCGCGACAAGAGAAAAGGACCAGCCTCCGGGCTGGTCCCTTTTCCATGAACGGGAGCAGGCCTAGAAACGATGGAGGTGGGGGCAGAGCATCCTCCTTCGTCGGGGGGCGTCGCGCAGGGAGCGGAGCCATGGATGGCGGAGGGACCGGAGCGCCGAGTCGCGACGCGCCAGGAGGGCGCGGCACGAAGTCCCCCCGACGAAGGAGGATGCTCTGCCCTCACCGGCACTATTTCAGCGCCAGTTGCCGATCAGGATGAATGGAGCCCAGTGGAAGGGATGGGCAAAAGTCTCGTCGTTCCGCAGGGCTCGTTGCGCATCGCAGAGGGCCTTTGACTTGCTGATGCCGTCGAGGCGCAGGTTCGAGTAGAGATTGGACATCAGCTGGGAGGTGCTGATGTCGGAGACTTCCCAGAGGCTGGCGATGACCGAAGAGGCGCCGGTCTGTTCGAAGTTGTAGGCGAGGCCCGCGATCTCCGAGCCTTCGCCGTTTTCGCCGACGGCGGTCTGGCAGGCCGAGAGCACCGCCAGGCTGACGTCGAACAGGGGAAGCAGCACGATGTCGCGCATCGAGAGATTGGATTGTTCGCCGCCGCCGGCGAGGAGCAGGTAGGAGGCCTCTGGGCGGTCGTTGAGCAGACGCCCATGAGTGGCGAGGTGGAGGATGCCGTGGCTTTCCACCTCACGCCTCAGGGACTCCTTGGTGGCGTCGGCGCCGAGGATCGTGGTGACGCGGGCGGGGCTCCACAGCTCCTCGAGCCGATGCACTTCCTGCACGGCTCCGGGCAGGGTGCCGTCGGGGTCGCCGATGGCGAGCAGAGCGGCGTCGGCGGCGATGGGTTCGCGAGGGCTCAACGTGCCGGCCTGGGTCAGCACGGCCAGGTCGAAGCGGTCGATCAGATAGCGTTCACCGTCGTACAAGGCGGCGAAGGGAATGTAGCGCAGGCGGCCGCTCGGGCTCAGGATCACCGTTTCGACGCCGTCCAGGTCGCCGAGGATGGGCTCGATGAGCAGGGCGTGCAGTTCTTTCGCTGGAACAGCAGGGTCCTTGTGCACCATCGAGCCTCCGGCGGCGTGGAGACCACGCCGCTCCCAGGCACCGTCGGGATTTTCGAGGGCGTCGCGCATGCTGCGCACCAGATCATAGACCCGCCCTTCCTCCACCGGCACTTCGCGGTACACGAGAGGCACATCGCCGCCGCGGACCACGAAGATCACCAGGCGGTCGGGCAACACGACGGGTTCGACGAAGGCTTCGTTTTCCTGCAGTCCGCGCTGCAACTGCCGGAAAGTCACGGGCTCCACTTCGAGACGCCGGTACAGATCGGGACGGTCCCGCCGCAATTCACCGACGAAATCATGGAAGCGGAGACGCAGGGAGTCGATCTCAGCCTGCCAGTTCGCAACCAGCCCGGCTCGGCGTTCCCCTTCGGGACGTTCCAGTTCCTGGCGCAGCAGTCGGGTGATCCGAACCTCTCGGGAGGTGATGGCCTCGGCTTCATCAACCAGACGTCGATCGGCCTCGCCGAGATTCACGGTCGTCGGCGCGCCGACGAGATCGCGGAGTTCCTGGGATTTCATCAAGCCCAGCACCTGCCAGGCATCCTCCTGCCGGCCCTGCGATGTCAGCAGATCCACCAGTTCCCGGTAGACCTCGTCGTGGTTCGAACGGAAAGCGTCGGCGGTGTCCTGGTCGCCGATGCTCCCGCGGATGGCCTCCAAAGCCGCCATGGACTCGCGGTAATCCGCCTCGGCACCGACGAGATCATCGGAATCGCGGCGGGCTCTCGCCTGATACAGCAAGGGTTCCCAGACCAGCGTCGGCACCCGTAGAGCGCGGGCGGTGGCGACCGCCGCTTCGAGCCGGCCGATGGCCAGTTGGTGATCGCCGCCTTCCCAGGCCAGTGCACCCAGCTCGTGCTGGATTGCGATGAGCGCGACGGTCTTGTCCATTGCGCGGGCCATCGTCAAGGCCTCGGTGAGGGTGGCGGCGGCGGATTCCCGCCGTCCCATTTTCCGCAGGACGCGTCCACGGATCATCATCAGGTCCACGATGCGCGGCGGCACGTTGACGCGGCGGGCCACGGCCAAGCCGCGGTCGAGGTATGCGAGGGCCGCGTCCGGATCTCCCAGTTCATAGGAACAGTGGGCCATGTTGGCCGAAGTGGCGGTCAGCACATCCACGAAGCCGTAGCGTTCGCCGAGTTCGAGAGCACGGCGGTAATGGCTGATGGCGGTCTCGAAGTCGCCCATGTCGCGATAGACATCGCCCATGTTGTTCTCGGCGGCGGCGATGCCGAAATTGTCCTGGTAGTCGACGTCGATGGCCAGGCTGCGTCCGTACAGCTCCAGGGCTTCATCGAAATATCCGCGCAGATGGGCGACAGAGGCCAGAGTGTTGAGCACGCCCGACGACATCCATTCGTTGTTGAGACGATCGTAGATCTCCATGGCCCGGCGGGCTTTCGCTTCGGCTTCGTCGTTCCTGCCTTCGACGTGGAGGACCCAGGCCAGGGAGCGCAGAGCATCGGCCACAGAACCGTCCAGACCGGCCGCTGTGGCCACATCGACGGCTTGTTCGTACATCGCACGAGCGCGATCGAGGGTCCCGCGGGCTTCGTGCAGCTGTCCGGTACGGGCCAGCGTGTCGCAGATCTGGACCTTGTCGCCGACCTCTTCGAAGACGGTCAACGATTCGGCGAGCCTGGCGAACGCTTCGTCGATGCGACCGGCTCCGAACAGCGCCGCACTGGCGACGTTGAGGGCCAGAGCCGCCTTTGCGGGGCTGGGCATGCGCATCGCAAGGGCGTAGGCCGAGTCGGCATGCGCCAGGGCGCCGGCGTAGTCGCCGTCGATGTGGGCCAGGTAAGCAAGCGACCGCAGTACATCACTCTGGCCGCCGAGGTCGCCGAGACGCCGGCGGATCACGAAAGCCTCGTCCAGATGTCCGGCTGCGCCGATGTTGCCGCCCTTGCGAAGCAGGATCGACATGGCCCACCACTCGAGAACCCGGGCCTCACCGGCGGGATCTCCCGCTCGCACGAAACGAGCGCGAGCCACTGTGTATGTGCTGTCCGCCCGGGCATGATGTCCCAAACCCTCGAGGGATTCGGCTGTCTCGAGAGACGCCGACGCGACGTCGGCGGGCCAGTCACCATGAGCGTAATAGGTCAGGGCTCGTTCGAGCAGAGCCAGGGCCTCGCGGTGATTGCCGCGAACCCGTTCGCGGGCACCCTGACGCTCGAGAACATCGCCGGCGTCCCACCACTCCTCCCGGGACAGGTGACTTGCCAGCGCCGCATCAGTGAGGTCACGAGCCTCGTCCACGTCACCCTGGCCCCAAACCAGGGACGCGAGGTTGGTATTGGTGACCGCGAGACTGTAGTGATCACCGTTTTCGGCGTGGAGGCGTGCGGCTTCGCGACGGGCCGCAATGGCCTGATCGGTTTCACCCAGGTTGAACCAGCCTTCGGCCATATCATCGAGTGCAGCCGCCACCGACGACGACCAGCCCAGTTCCGTGGCCACATCGAGGTTGCGCTGCCAGGTTTCGACGGCTTCGCGATATCGTCCGACCGCAGCGAGGACATCTCCGCGTTCGGAAAGGGCACGGGCCTTCTGCTCGACATCGTTCAAGCCGCCCCTACGGCCGAAGACCGTGGCCGCGTGGTCATAGGCCGCAGCCGCATCGGCGTTGCGGAACTGGCCCTTGCGGACCCTCGCCAGTCCCAGCCAGGCATAGGCCGTTTGGTCCTCACCCGGCGGATCGTCCAGAGCTCCGTAGATCGTCAACGCCTCTTCGTAGGCGGCGGACGCCTCCTCCCAGCGCTCCACCTGGCGCAGGGCGTCGGCCAGATTGCCTAGGGCCACCGGACGCAGATCTTCGGTGGGCGAGGTCCGGTCGAGGCCCTCCCGCCAGACGGCGATGGCTTCGTCCATGTCGTCGCGCTGGTCGAGCACGTTGGCGGCGGCGTCGGTGGCGAGCAGCCACCACCGGTCCTGGTCGCCCAACTCAGCTGCGACACGCATGACTTCAGCGGCGGCGGCGGCGGCGTCCAGATCACCGCGACGGATTTGCCGCCAGACTTCGGCATGCCATTCCGACAGCACGTCTTCTTCGAGAAGGAAGGCGAGATGGGACTCGATGATGGTTCGCCGCCCATCAGGCTCGGCGCTGAGGGCTTCAGACAGGATCTCGAGAGGTGATACGGGTGCATCGTTGATGACCCAAGTTGCGAAGATCTCCTCGATCTTCCAGGTCTGAGCGATGTACTTCCCGGGATAGCTGATCACGAACTGCAGAAACGCACGCATGCCCTCAGGACCGGCTCCTTCGAACACCTCGCGCATGGTCAGACCGGTGTAGCGTCCCGCCGGCAGGATCTCGTCGAGCAGCTCCCAGTCCTCGAGGTAGGGCAGGAGTTCCTTGAGCATCTCCGTGCAGAGGGCGATCACCCGCGTGTCGTGGTCCTGATCGGGAGCGGCGAAGACGTCCGCCACATCAAGCAAGACCATGCCGTCGGCATCGGTCAGGCCGATGGCGTTGACCGCGAGACGCCAAACGATCTGGTCGTGCTCGGGACGGGGCAGACGCAGCCGCAGTTCCACGAGGTCGCCGGCAACGACCTCGATTCCATCTCGAGGAAACAACCACACGACGCTGGAGTCGGCAGCGATGTCGAGGAACTCGGCCTCACCGATCGGCTCGGAGCCTTCGGTGGCGGAGGCTCGATAGAGGATGCGGCGACCGCCGACGACGACCCCGGCAGCTGAACCCACCCCGAGCACCCCGGTCGGACCATCTCTCGTCGACATCACCGCTTTCAGGGTGATCATCACGTCCACGTCCAGCTGGGGTACATCTGCGGCAGACGACCACACCAAGGCGAATAGGATCATGACCAGGGCTGAAGTATGGATCAGGCGGCGTTGGAACATCGTCACTCCTGGTGCTGCGAAAACGCTTCCTCACAGGGAATTAAGACCATGATCATACCCGAATTCCTGTCGTCGGATATACCGCGAGCACACCACTCTTCTTTCGCTTGAGCGTCTTCTGTGTTAAAATGAATGCGGAGACGTCAAATAACCCCACTCCCGGAGTGTTGATCCATGCTCGAACACAACGTCCGACGTTGTTTGTTGGTCCTGCTGGTTGCCGTTCTCGCAGCGACCCCGGCGATCGCGGACGTGACCATCCACTGTCTCTATGTGGGACAGGCCGACGCCACGTTGATCCAGTCGTCCAGCGGCCAGACCCTGCTTTTCGACGGCGGCGACAACGGCGACGGCGACGATATCATCGTGCCCTACCTCGCGAGCATCGGCGTCACCCAGCTCGACTACATGGCCGTCAGCCACTACCACGCCGACCACTGCGGCGGCCTCGACGAGGTCTACGACGCCGTGGGCGTGACCAACGCCGTCTACGACCGCGGCTGGACCTACACGACCGCCACCTACAACAGCTACGCGGCGACGGTGGCGTCCAAACGCCAGACCGCCGTCGACGGCCAGGTCATCGACCTGGGAGACGGCGTCACCTGCACGGTCATCGCCCTGAACGGCAACGGCGTGTCGGCGTCGCCCTACAACAGCAGTTCCCATGAGAACGAATACTGCCTGGCCCTGCTGGTCGAATGCGGCGATTTCGACTTTCTGGTGGCCGGCGACCTGACCGGCGGCTACAGCAGCGAACTCGATATTGAAACTTCCCTGGGTGCGGAAGTCGGCGACATCGAAGTCTACCAGGTGAACCACCACGGGTCGTACACCAGCAGCAACACGAGCTTCCTGAACGCGACCACGCCCGAAGTCGGTATCGTTTCGGTCCCGACCAGCAGCTCCTACGGCCACCCCCACCAGGATCCCTTGAACCGCATGGCGGCGGTCGGCATGTATCTCTATCAGACCGCTCAGGGTTCTTCGTCCACTTATCCCGCGGGACAGCGCAGCATCATCAACACCGTCAGTCCCACCAATGCCGCCGCCCGCCAGATCGTGATCACCAGCGACGGCTACGGCGAGTACTTCGTCGACGGCGACCAGTGGACCATGGACGAACCGGACATCACCGCGGTGCCGGATTTCGCAGCCATCGTCATGCTGGGCAACTACCCCAACCCGTTCAACCCGGCCACCGAGATCATGTTCGAGACCCGCAACGGCGGCAACGTCTCGCTGACGATCTACGACTTGGCCGGACGCGCGGTACGGAACGAAGCGGTCAGCACGTTCCCCGGCACGACGCGCTGGCGCTGGAACGGCACCGACGTCTACGGGCGCGACCTGTCTTCCGGTGTGTACCTGTACCGTGTCGTATCGCTGGACGGGGTCGGCGTCGGGAGAATGACGCTCTCTCGTTAGGATTGGCCGGCCGATCGTCTCCAGGCCTCGGTTCATCGGACGGCGCCGCCGGCTTCCTGGGTCACCCAGACAGGGATCCAGGCCACGCCCACGACCTCGACCCTGACGTCGCTGCGTCGAGGCGCGACCGTGAAGGTTTCGACGTTCTGCAAGGCCAGTTCCCAGCGGGCTCCGATCTCCGCGACCTCGTCGGCCAACCGCTCGCGCAGGTCTTCCAACTCCGTCTGCAGCGATTCGATTTCCTGACGAGATTCGGCCTCGTCCTCGCTCAGCTCCCGCTCTTCCCGCATCAGCTTTCTTTCGAGACTCTCGAGCTTGACCGCCGTGCGGGCGTTGAGCTTGTCGACTTCCTGGTCACGCCGCTCCCTGGCGACGAGGGTGCCGCTGAGTGTCGGAGACGATATTTCCCTGACGGGACAGTTCGAGTGGAACGAGCGGGGCGGCGTGATCCACTGGACCCATGGGGATCCGGACCGAAGCCATGAAGCAGGCTGGATCGAACACGATGGCCGACGTTACCAGTGAAGGCCGCAGACGATTCCCTCAAGATCAAACGCCGATGTGTTCCGCCGAACGGGAACTCTTGAACTGGGGCAAACGGCCTCGGATGGAACGGGCTCTTTCCGCCATCTGGGTCGCCCCGACCGAAGACAGCGCCGAATGGCTGGCGTTGCCCTTGGTGATCTCAAATACATTGCTGATGATGTCGTCGACGTGGTGGATGGTCTGGGTGTGCTGACCCGTGATCGCCTCGATCTGACGCATGACCTCGCCCACCTCGTTGATCTGGCTCTTGAAGTCATTGAACTGTTCAAGAACGTCGCCGGTGATGGTCACGCTTTGATGGACTTCGTCACGGGTGCGGTTGAGCACCATGGCGATCCTGTTGGCCGCCGCGGAGCTGCGCATGGCGAGTTGGCGGATCTCGTCCGCCACTACGGCGAAACCACGGCCCGCGTCGCCGGCGTGGGCTGCCTCGATGGCCGCATTGAGGGCCAGCATGTTGGTCTGCAGCGAAATCTCTTCGATGGTCTCGATGAACGAAACCATCTCCTTCGACGAAGCCGAGAGAACCTCCATCGCGACGGTCAGCTGACTCATCCGCTCCACACCCTGCTGGGTCGACGTCAAGGTGACGCCGGTGATTTCTCCGGCCTTGCGGGCGTGCACGGCGGAGTGGTCGACCCTGGTGGTCATTTCCTGCATCGCGCCCGTCGCTTCGTTGACCATGGTTTCCTGGCGTTGGGCTTCGGCCGCGATCTTCTGGCTGTTCGCCATGATCTCCTGGGACGACTCCGCAACCTCGTCGATGTATGACGAGAGGGCCTGGAAGGTCCACCGCAAAAGGGCGATTTCGTCGTCGAGACGCACATCCCGGTTCCCCAGGTGCTCGTCCATCGCAAAGGATCCGCAGAGGTCCGCCATCAATTCGATGGGCTTGGTCGTGCGGTGGGTATAGAGCACGAGGACCACCAGGAGGATCAGGACAGAGACCCCGACGAGGAGTGACGACATCCTGGCCACCGTGTCGTACCTGGCGAGGATTTCGGTGCGTTCGATGGTCATCACGAGGATCGCATCGAGTGATTCGATGGGAGAGTACACCACGAATTTGTCGACTCCACCGAGTGTCACCGCAGCGATGCCTGTCTCTCCTCTCAACATGGCAGCGAAGGCCTCGACAATTCCGCTATCGGATTCATGCTCGGCGAGATCGGTGATCGCATGCTCGAGGGCCATGCCTTCTTCGGGATGGTAGAGGAACGTCCCCTCATGATTGATGATCATCGGCAAGGACGTCTCGAAGGTCTTCAACTTGTTGATCTGGTTTTCGAGCGTCGCGGGGCTGACGTCGACGCCGACGACGCCCAGGGGATTGCCCTGGTCGTCGTAGATCGGATGATTGTAGGACATGACGATCCTGTTGCGGACGATGTCGACCTGGACGCTGACCGTAGGTACTTTGCCGGCCATCACAGCCAGGAACCACGGCCGCTCGGTGACCACGTAATCCGTCTGCAGATAGATCTCTTCGTTCTCGTAATAGTCGCCTGAGTTCCAGCTGGCGAGGAACACCGCCTGGATTTCTGGGTCGTCGGCGATGATCTCGTTGGCCTGATCGATAAAGAGCCTGTAACCCGGTTCATCAGAGTGGTCGACGTGGTAGACCTTGTCGTTCGCGAGCCATTCCTTGACGGAATCGTTCCGAGCTATCGTCCAGGCGACCTTCGTCTTTTCCTCGAAAAATCCGTTGATGGTGATGGCGCTGCTCTCGATGCGGCCGACTGCCTTTTCGGAGCTCTCATCGATGAGATTGCTCCGCATGTACCTGAGGTTCACAATGATGAACATGGCGAAGATCGCCATGGTGAACGTCCCTAGGGCGATCATCATCTTGTATTTCAACTTGATGCGGCCCAGGCTCATGTCAACATCCTCGGATTAGGGCACAGAATGCCTACTTTGAATCAGGACTATTGATTTCGGCACAAGACATTTGAGCCTTTAGCATTATCGAGGTGTTCGTAGCTGGTTATATATCGATGTAGAATGGGCACCCGATGGAATCGTCGTGTAGGATGAGCGGCAACGACAATCCGAGGTATTCCATGGCTCCCTTGTTTCAGCGGACGACATTCCTATCATCTCTGGTCCTCTCGCTTCTGGTGATCGCCTCGTCCGCGACCGCTGCCGTATTCGAGCACCTTAGCGTAGGCGTCGTCCGGATCCACGCGGACGCTACCGCCCGCGACTCCGCCCTCCCCTCTTTTTCGATCGTCGGCCCTCTGCCTGCAACCACAACCCTCGTCGAAGCACCCGTTGCCCTCGTCTTCATGCGCCGCCAGGGTCGTCACGCCGCCCGCGTCGCCATCGCCTCGGGCACCGATCTCTACGGAACCGGCGAGGTCTTCGGTCCCCTGCGCCGTAACGGCACACGCACCATATGCTGGAACACCGACTCCTACGCATACGGAGCGAAGAACCTGAGCCTCTACCAGTCCCACCCCTGGGTGCTCGCCGTGCGCGCCGACGGTACGGCGTTCGGCGTACTCGCCGACACGAGCTACCGCTGCCTGATCGATCTGACCGACGGCATCCTCTTCGCCGCCGACGGCCCAGCCTTTCCGATCATCATCATCGAAGGCGACTCTCCACAGCAGGTCCTCGTCCGCCTGGCCTCTTTGATCGGCACCATGCCCCCGCCCCCACGCTGGGCCCTGGGCTATCACCAGTGCCGCTACTCGTACACCCCGGACGACCGCGTGCTCGAGGTTGCCCGCACTTTCCGAGAGAAGCGCATTCCCTGCGACGTGATCTGGTGGGACATCGACTACATGGACGGCTACCGCAGCTTCACCTTCCAGCCCCACGACTTCCCCGACCCGCAGGCGACCAACGACGCCCTGCACGCCATGGATTTCCGGTCCATCGCCATCGTCGATCCCGGCATCGCCGTGCTGCCCGGCTATCACGTCTACGACTCCGGCAACGCCATCGATGCCTGGGTCCGCGACCGCGACGGTCTTCCCTTCGTCGGCAAGGTCTGGCCCGGCGACTGTGTTTTCCCGGATTTCACCCGCGCCGACGTGAGACGCTGGTGGTCTGGCCTTTACTGGGAGTTTCTCGACAGCGGCCTCGACGGCATCTGGAACGACATGAACGAGCCCGCGGTGTTCGAGACCGCCAAATGGACCATGCCCGAAGACAACGTCCACCTCGCCGACGACGAGCTGGGCGGACCCGGCACCCACGCCCGCTACCACAACGTGTACGGCATGCTCATGTCCCAGGCCACGTTCGAGGGTGTGGCCGCCGCGCGTCCGGACCGCCGCCCCTTCGTCCTGACACGGGCGAGCTTCCTTGGCGGACACCGCTACGCCGCCACCTGGACCGGCGACAACGTGGCGTCGTGGGAACACCTCGACGCCTCGATCCCCATGGTGCTGAACCTGGGTCTTTCGGGACAGCCCTTCGCCGGCCCCGACATCGGCGGTTTCTGCGAGGCCGGCGACGGGGACATGTTCGCCCGTTGGATGGGCTTCGGCGCGCTGTTCCCCTTTGCCCGCGGGCACACCGGCAAGGGCAACATCGACAAGGAGCCGTGGGCGTTTGCGGCCCACGTCGAAACGACCAGCCGTCGGGCACTGGAAGGCCGCTACCGACTGCTGCCCTACCTGTACACGGTGTTCCAGGAGGCTTGGACCACGGGTTTGCCCGTATGGCGTCCCTTGTTCTTCGCCGATCCCGCCGACCCGAGCCTGCGAGCGGTGGACGATGCCTGGCTGATCGGCGACGACCTGCTGGTGATCGCGAACACGGATCCGGGCGACGGCTCCCCGACAACGACGCTGCCGTCCGGGGACTGGCGAGATGTGACGGGCGACGTGTTCGGCACCCGTGACGATCCCGATCTGCCGCGGTTGATGCTGAAAGACGGCGCTGTCCTGCCCCTCGGCCCCATCGTTCAGAGCACGGCTGAGCCGTGGGATATCCTGACCGTCCTGGTCAACCCCGACGAAGCGGGACGCGCCGAAGGGCGCTGGTACGACGACGACGGTGAGGGACACGGATATCTCGACGGTGACTTCGGCGACTGGATCCTTTCGTTCGAACGAGGCCGTCTCGACCGCATCCGAACTGCCGGCGCCCGCAACGCCCCTGACTGCGAGACGATCATCATCGATGTGGAGCAGGATCGGCGCTGATCGCCAGCGTTCCTCACCTTCCCAACTGACAAACCGCCGTCATCAATGCTACACTCATTCGAATACGTGCAATCACATTCACCAGGGCGCCGTTCCCGGAACCTGTGATGAACCAACACGATCACAATCACTTACTGCGGCGCTGGAGCCTTGGACAGGTCCTGGCGATCTGTCTTGCGGCCGCAGTCATTTCGACCCCAGCCCACGCCGAGAGTCCGGCTCTGACCGACACCACCGCGGTCGCGGAACTGCAGAGCCTCATCGCCGAGAGCCGCTACGATGATACCTTCGCCCTCGGCGATTCCCTGCTCACCGAGCTTCGGCAGGCCGGCGCCGACGACTCCCCTGCCGAAGCCGATATCCTGGAACAGCTCGTCCAAGCCGGCTACCGCAGCGGGCGCAACATGGACCCGCTCATCCTGGAGATGGCGGAACGTGCGGTGGCCATCAAAACCAAAGTCTTCGGCTTGAACCACCCCGCGACTTCGGCGAGTCTGATGCACCTAGCCAACCTGCTCAACGAACGGCGCGAGTGCGAACGCGCCCTGCCCGTGTACGACCAGGCCATCGCCAACCTCGTCGCCGATGCGGTGGGCCACGAGCAGGCCATCGCCGTACTCACGAGCAGCCGCGGCGTGGCGCTGCGCCGCCTCGGGCGCTACGAGGAGGCGCTCGGGTCCTACGAGCGCGCCCTTGCCATGCAGGAGATCGCCTACGGCGGCGATCATCCCGACCTCGCATCCACCCTCAACAACCTGGCCAATGTGCTGGTCCAGCTCGGCGACTACTCCAGAGCGCGTCGGGCGCATGAACGGGCCCTCGCCATCCGCATGCAGTTCCTCGGGCCCGACCACGAGTGGGTCGGCGAGACCTACAACAACCTGTCCACAGTGCTGGGCTACATGGGGGAATACGTCGCCTCCCTCCGGGCCGAAGAGCAGGCCGTGAACATCTTCAAGGCGAAGCTCGGACCCGACCACGAACGGACGCTCCTGGCCGGGCTCAACCTCGGCATCGTCTACCTGGACATGGGAGACAGCAACGGGGCCATCCCGATCTTCGAAATGGTGCTAGCCGGTCTCGAAACCCTCTACGGACCGGAGCACGACCAGATCACCTATGCTCTCGACCCCCTCGCCGCCGCCCACCGCGGCGTCGGTGATCCAGCGGGCGCCCTGGAGATCTACCGTCGCTCGCTCCGCATCATCGAGACGTCCTGGGGCGTTGACAATCCCGAGTCCGCCGCCACGCTCCTGGAGATGGGCCGTTGCCTCATCGAACTCGAACGACTCGATGAAGCGGCGGACATCCTCGCACGCAGCTTGGCGATCTCCGAACAGATCGGAGACCCCGATTCGCCCGAACTCTGTTCCGTTCTCCAACGGACCGGCGAACTGAGGCTCCGTCTCGGAGATCCCCCAGGGGCCCTGGCGTTCGCTGAACGTTCCGGTGAGATCGTCGCCTCTCGCCTGGGTGAATCCCACCCCCTGCTGGCCGAGGCGCTGGTGCTGCGGGCCCGCGCCTTGCGCCGACTCGGTCGTGACGATGAGGCCCTCCACGACGCCCTGCGCGCCGAGGCCATCAGCCTCGACCACCTGCACGCGACGATGCGGGTGCTGTCCGAATCCCACGCCCTCGATTATGCGCGCAGCCGCACCGTGGGTCTGGACTTCGCCCTCTCCATGCTGGAACCGGGGGAGCGGGGTGAGCACACGGTCGAGGTCTGGCAGGCGCTGATCCACTCGCGTGCCGCCGTCCTCGACGAAGTGACGACCCGACGGCGACGCTTGACGAACAACGAAACGGCGGCGACCGATTCGCTGCTGAGCCGATCCCTAGAACTCCGCGAACGGTTGTCGAACCTCGTACTCCGCGGACCCGGCTGGGAAGACGTCGCGAGCTACAGGCACCTGATCACCGACGCCCGCGCCGAGATCGAGGCCGACGAACGCCGTCTCGCCCTATCCGATGCCGGTAGCCGCACCTCCGTCACGCCGGCACCGATCGCTTTTTCTGACGTCCGGGACAGGCTGGATCCGGGCAGTGCTCTGGTCGCCTACGTACGTTACGAGCAGGAATCCACCACGGAATTCGGTGATGGGACCGCGTCATACAAAGCCTTCGTGCTGGCCGGCCCCACGGCTCAGCCCGTGTGCCTCGACCTCGGCCCCGCCGACCTCATCGACGCCCTGGTCACCGACTGGCAGGATCAGATCCGCCATGGTTCCGGGGAGCGCGAATCAGGATCCGATCGCGGCATGCTTCGCCTCGCCAACGATCCCGCCGCGAACCTGATGTCGTACCGTACCGCCGGCACCGCGCTCCGGAAAACAATCTGGGACCCCGTGGCGCCTCTTCTCGACCACGGCGAACGCGTGTTCCTGGTGCTCGACGGCAGCCTCCACCTGGTCAACATGATCTCCCTGCCCTTCGGCGACGACCGCTACCTCGTGGATGAAAACCTTCTCTTCCACGTTTTGGACACCGAGCGTTCCCTCGCCGACGACCGTCTCCACAGGTCCGGATCCGGCCTGCTCGTGGTGGGCGATGCCGACTACGGTCCGGCAGACCGAACGGTCGCCGACGCCCGCAGATCCGTCCTCGACGGCCTCACCTTCGCACCCCTGCCCCACGTCAACACCGAGATCGAAACCGTCTGCCGTCTCTGGCGGGATCTCGCCGCCGCCACCGGCGCCTCCGTCGACGTTCTGACCGGTGACCGGGCCACCGAATCCGCCTTCAAGGCGAACCTGCTGGATCACGGCGTGCTGCACCTGGCCACCCATGGGTTCTTCGTACCGGGCGGCATCGACCGGGCGGACGCCGCCTCGCCCCTCGTATTCTCGGGCCTGGCCCTCACGGGTGCCAACGGCTGGCGCCAGGCAACCTCGGGTGCCGACGATGGACTGTTGACGGCCGAAGAAGTCTCGGCCCTGGACCTGAGCCAGGTCGACTGGGCCGTTCTCTCAGCCTGTGAAACCGGCCTGGGCGCCCTGAAGGATCGCGGCGAAGGCGTGTTCGGGCTGCGACGCGCCTTTACACTCGCCGGTGCCCGCACGGTGATCATGAGTCTCTGGAACGTCGACGACCGCGCAGCCGACGCCTGGATGACGGCCCTTTACCGTAGCCGCCTGCGGGATCGGACCGACACGGCCCACGCCGTGCGCGCCGCCTCGCGGGCCGTCCTCGCCGAGCGGCGCGCAGCAAGGCAGAGCACCCACCCCGCGAGCTGGGCCGGCTTCATCGCCGCCGGGGACTGGCGATGAACGGATCGCCGCCGTTCCCGGCCGACGAGCGGGAAGAGTCTCTGGTCAACGGACTTTCCTGCGGCAATCCGGATTCCGTCCACGACTTCCTCGAAGCGACCCACCGTCCCGTCTATCTCATGGCGACGCGGCTGACCCGCGACGACGACCTACGCCACGACTGGACCCACGAGGTGCTGCTGAAGATCGTCGAGGAGCTGGGCCGCGGCCGTTTCGAGTACCGCTGGCCCGGCTGTTTCTGGTCGTGGTTCCAGAAGCGCAGCTACTTCCTGCTCATCAACCTCTACCGCCGACAGAAGCAGCACGAAGGTCGCTGGACGAGCGGTGAGATCGGCGAGGAGATCCTCGAACGCATGGACCTGCCCGGGGATCTCGACCCCTCGGAAATGATCGAGACGGTGGAGGCCCGCGATGCTCTGGAGACGTGCCTGGACCGCCTCGTCCGCACCGAGCACCGCGACGCCCTCCATCTGCTGCTGTTCGAGGAGCAGAGCTACCAGGAGATCGCCGAGCGGTTGGACACGGCCCTCAACACCGTCCGCTCGTGGATCCGGAGGGCCCGCACCGCGGTGCGGGAATGCCTGGCTGCCCACTATGATCTCGAGGATTCGTCCTGGGAATGAACTGCAACTATTCTGGGACGGACGAGGTGTTCTTCCATGATCGGACGCCGGATACGGAGACTGGAACCGCGAGGTCGATACCGTGACGAACTCAGACAGATCCCTCAGGAAACTCGTCCTCGCCTTCGAATCCCTCGAGGGTGACGAACGCCGGCGCGCTGAAGAAGCCCTGGCTGCCGACGTGGGGTTGGGGAATCTGCTCCATGAGCTCCAGGTGATCGAGCGGAAAGCTGCGTGGAATCTGCCGCTCGACGGAACCTGGCCCGACACCGTGCTGACCGCCGTCGAAGAGATGGCCGAGCGTGCCAGCTACGTCGAACTGCTCGCCGTCATCGAGCGCTCCCATCCCCTGGACCGCAACGAAAAGGGCGGGCGCTCCCATCGCTTCTTCCGAGCGAGTCTGCTGCTGCCCATCGCCGCCGTCCTCGCCATGGCGCTGCTGCTGCCCCGCGGGCTGGCGGACAAGAGCTTCATCCGCAATCCCGGCGTCGTTTCCATGGGTCATAGTTCGGATGGGGCGCGAGGCTTCCATGCCATCGAAGACGCCGGTGTGCTGCGCAGCGGCGAGCGTTTCCAGCTGACCTTCTCCCTGGCCGCCGACGCCCACGTTCTGGTCGTCCACATCGGCCCCGACGGCGACGTCGATGTTGTCTATCCCAACGACCTCGACCAGCCCCTGCCCCGACTGCCCGGCGGCGTCCCACAAGCCGTGCCCGATCGCGATGCTGCCCGGAGCTGGGTTCTGGACCGCACCCCGGGCGTCGAGAGTTTCATCGTGGTCGCCGGTGATACCGACCGCGTCGATGGAGACGCGTTCCTCGCCCGACTGACTGCCGCGACCGAGGGCCTCGACGACCGAGCGTTGCGTATCGCCACCTTGCTCGAAGTGCTGGCCGAAACCGGCGCTACGCAGGTCATCGAATTCCAGCACAGAGACTGAGGCGAAGCCGAAAACCTGAACAACCTTCAGATCTTCAATCTGTCCCGGGCCTGATCCAACAGGGCACTGCTCTCGGTCAAAAACGTCTGCGCCAGCGGACCGAACCACTCGCTCACCTCTCGGAACCTCTCCCTGAAACCGTCGCGATCACCGGCCTCGTACAGCGCCAGGGCCTCGTCGAACCTCTCCCGATAGCGACGGGCCAGGCCGGGGCCTTCGAGCGAATCGAAGATGATGTCGGCGTATAGATCGGGGTCCTGGGCGAAGAGCCGCCCGACCATGCCGAGCTCGAGGCGGTAGATGGGCGAACTCATGGCCAGGATCCGGGACAGGTCCACGTCTTCGGCCATCAGATGCGTCCCGTAGACGAAGGTGGCGAAGTGACGCAGAGCCTGGACCGTGCCCATCAAGCGGTCGTGCACTTCCGGCTCGGCGTCGACGATGGACGCACCCCAGGTACGGATCTGATCCAGGAGCCAACCGTAACCCGCCTCGTCACGGCCGTGGCAACAGACCACCACCTGTTTGGCGAGGGTACCCACCGTCGGTCCGAACATCGGATGCAGCCCCACGACGGGCCCCGGATGGACCGCGCCCATGGCTGCGACCGGCCCGGCCTTGAGGCTCGAGATATCGGCCAGCACGGCTTCTGGCGGCACGAGACCGCGACAGGCCTCGATCACCTCCAAGGTGGCGTGGATGGGCACGCCGATCAGCACCAGCCCTGCGCCTTCGCAGATCGAGGCCGCGTGGTCCCAGTCCTCCTGCTCGAGGATCCTCACTTCGAACCCCGAAGCCGTGAACGCCCGGTGCAGCAGACGGCCCATCTGGCCCCGGCCGCCGACCAGCACGACCGGACGCGGATCATCCAGAACACAACGGAAGCCACGGGCGCCCTCGGTGCTGTAGGACTCGCGCATGATACGCCGTAGCAGGTCTTCGATCAGGTCGGGAGCAACACCTCGCCCCTCCGCCTCGGCGCGGCGGCTGCGGAACATGGCGTCTTCGCGTTCGGGGACATACACAGGCAGGCCCAGGTCGATCTTGCGCTCGGCCACGGCGGCCACCAGGTCAAGACGGCGGGCCAGCAAGGCGATGAGTTCGCCGTCGAGGGCGTCGATGTTCCCGCGGAGTTCCGCGAGGCGAGGGTCGGTCTTGTTGGTCATGGAGGGCTCCGGGAAGAGATGATTATCGCCGATGGCGAAGATATCATATCCCTTGCCTGCGGAACGAGGGCGGATCTCAGCGCACCAGCGAGGCCCGCACCGTTTCATTCACATCGACACCGACAGTACGGATCAGGTAGACGGCCGAGGGCATGGCGCGTCCATCGTCGTCGCGGCCGTCCCATGTCGTCAGTACGGCCCCGACGGCGACACCTTCCCACAGGCGACGAATGGCGCGTCCGCGCAGATCGTGAACCGTCATGACGACGGTCCGGGGTTCGGGGGATTCGAAGCGGATGGTTGCGAGGGGATTGAAGGGATTGGGGGAGACTGTCAATGCCGTGGTTGGTTGCTCGGGGACGTCCGTGGCCGAAGTCTGCAAGGTGAAGGTCAGCGTCCCGACCGGGACACCCGGCGTGAAGGGCGTCCCATCGATGGCCGCGATGGGGATCGGCGGCGAAGTGGGTTGGTCCGAAGAAGTGTAACCCGTGCCGCTGTCCGTGCCGGCATCGTAGGGGAACACGTCGACGATCAGCGACGCCAACCAGCCGTCTCCATCGCGAAGATCGAGACCGGCCACACCGGTGAACCAGTCCGGGCTCGGAGCGATCATCGAAACGATCGTAGCGAGGGGCGTCTCCGGGGTGACGGTGAAGGTCGTGCTCACCGAGCCCGGCGACACGGGGTAGGTCGTGCTTTCGATCACTTCGCCGGCGTGACCGGCCGAGACGGCAGAGAGCACCTCGAGGTCCAGGGGCGTCGTGCTGCCCCACTCGGCCATACGCTTGATACCGAGGCTGGCGAGCTCCCCCTCCGCCCAGAAGACGACCTGATCGTCGTGGGTGCCGCCGATCAGCCAGGAGAAATGCGGGTTGGGTGGGAACGTGGTCGGGTGGGTCGAAGCACTCCATGTCGCCTCGAAGGTCACATCATAGACGGCGGGGTGGACGGGGGCTGCGGACACGGCGACGGCTCCGACAGCGAGCAGCCAGAAGGCGAAGAAGATTCGGATCCCCATAACAACGACCTCTCCTCGAATGATCCAGGCTCATGAGATCTCACAATATAGAAATCCAGACAATGATCTGCACCCCCTAGGTGGAAATCATCGGTTGTGCCATCGAAATTGTGTATCACCGGTTCGACCCATTGCCTGGCCTTGTGT
>CALEMW010000054.1 GCA_937910695.1 uncultured bacterium | reverse complement strand
CCGAGGCAGTGGCCCATCTCGTGGGACGCGGTGCCCTGGCCGGCGCCGACGTACTGGCTGTTGAGCCAGAGGCCGCCGCGGGCCGCGACTGCATTGGGATCCCAGGGAAGGTGGCGATGCCCAGCAGGACGCCGTAGACGCCGTTGTCCATGCCGCTGATGTAGATGTTCATCTGCGTGCTGGGGGACTCGTTGTACTTGTCCTTGATCGCCATGATGTCGCTCCACCAGCGGCCGCTGCTGGAATAGGCCGAGACGCTGGTCAGGGCGCGGTCGTTGTGGTAGCGCAGGCCCTGCATCTGGAAGTCGATGTTGTAGGCCGCGTAGTCGGCGTTGAGCTGGTCGACCTGGTTGTAGACGTCCGCTTCGGTCAGACCGGCGGGCATGCCGCCGTTCTTGTCGCGGATGACATGGAAGACGACCTTCACGGTCATCGCGTCGTTGGCCGTGCCGTCGCGGGTGGCGGGGTTGTCGCAGACGCCCTCGGTGGGGCAGCCGGCCTTGTCCGCGTACCAGTTCAGTTCGGCGGCGCGGATGTCCCAGTACTCCTGGGTCCCGCAGACGGGTCGGATCGGTTCGCCGCTCTTGTCGGCGCCGACGTAGGGCAGCGCATAGGCGCTGACGGCCATCAGGATGAGGCACAGGGAGACGAGCACACTCGTCGTGCGACTGCGAGATGGAGACCTCCTGGGGTTTGGTGGATCGGCGGTGCCATAGGGGTATGGGCGAAACACACCGTCGACCGGGCTCTCGGCGAGACCCAATTGGCGAGGAGGCCTCACAAGAGGCTGAGATTATGACACGGCGGATTAAGATCGGTCAATTGTTACCAAATCAACAAAGAGCGGCCCCGGGTGAAAACCCGGGACCGCCTCGCATCGATCACCCGCCTCTATTTGATCAACGCGATCTTCTGGGTGTCGACGCCGTCGCGGCTCGTCACCTTCACGAAGTAGACGCCCGTGGCGACGGCGCCGCCGCGTTCGTTTTTGCCGTCCCAGAGCACGCTGTGCTCGCCGGCGTCACGGGCGCCGTCGACCAGAGTGCGGACCACGCGGCCGGCCATGTCGTGCACGGTCAAGGTCACGTGGGATCCGCGGCCCAGGCTGAACATCAGCGTGGTGCTGGGATTGAACGGGTTGGGGTAGTTGGGCAGCAGCTTCGTCAGCGCCGCGGGGAGCGGCGATGTGTCCGTGGTCGATCCAGCCAGCCGCACGCAGACGTTGTCGATGGCGAACTGCTGGCCGCCGATCAGGAAGGTCTGCACGTTGCCTTCGAGCACGACCGTGCCGTACGAGAATCCGGCCGCCGGAGTGTCGTAAACGGTGCAGATGACCCCCGGAGCAATGTTCGCAGGGGCGAGATTCAGTTCGCCGATGTACAGGGGGCCGCCGTTGACCTGCAGGTTCTCCAGGCCGGAGCCGTCGAAGTAGTCGATGCGCACCTTGGTCGTGGCGCCGAGTCCCGCCAGGTCGTAGCCGATGCCGATGTTGTTGATGGTCAAGATATGGCTCGTGCCGAAGGGCACGAAGGCCGCACCCACGCGGGCTTCGCCGAAGAACGTCATGCCGGTGGGATCGGTGTAGTCGTACACATGGGCGTCCATGCCGTCCTCGGTGAAGATCCAGTCGCCGGACGCATCGCCGTACGGGCCGCCCCAGGCGCTGCCCATGGCTGAGCTTTCGATGTCGCTCAGGTGGTCGCACCAGCGCACGGGACCGGAGGATCCGGAACCCATCACACAGATCGTGTCGATCCAGAATTCCTGTCCGCCCACCACCAGGTAGTCCACCTGGCCGGTCAGCACGACGTGGCCGCGCAGGCCGCCGCCGACGGGTGTCGTGGTGACCGAGAAGGTCACGCCCGGCGCGATGGCCGTCGGTGCCAGGTGCAGTTCACCCACATAGTACAGGGCGCCGTTGACCTGCAGGTTCTCCTCGCCGCCCAGATCCAGGTAGTCGAAGGAGACAGACGTGGAGACGATGCCGCTCGCCGCGATGTCGTAGTGGTTGGTCACGTTGTTGATGCCCATCGTGTTGGCGAAGCTGAAGCCCAGCACGTTGGGTGAGATCTCGCAGTAGTTGTAGAACATGCCCCCGGTGGCGGCCATGTACTCGTGGATCGATACGGGGATGCCGTCCTCGGTGAACATGACCGTGCCGGGCGGCGTCGCCACGGGCAGGCCCCAGATCTCGCCGACGGTGCGGGATTCGTGGTGGACCAGCTTGTCGCAGGGGGCGGCCTTCTTGACGCAAAGGTTGTCGATGTAGAATTCCTGCCCGCCCACTTCGAGCTCCTGCACGTCGCCGGTCAAAACGACCTGGCCGTAGATGTCGCTGCCGAAGGTGGTCGTCGTCACGGTGAACGTGACGCCGGGGGCGATGGCCGCGGGCGCGGTATGCAGATCGCCCATGAACATGGCGGCGCCGTTGACCCGCAGGTTCTCCATGCCGCCGGTGTCGTAGTACTCGAAGCTGACCTCGCTGACGGTCACGCCGAGGGCCGCGATGTCGAAGCGTTCGTTGATGTTGTTGTGATGCATGACCCGCACCGAGCCGAAGGTCGCGGACGCGGGGATGACTTCCATGAAGTTGAAGAACGGCGCGAAGGGAGTCTGGAAGTACTCCATAAACACGGGAATGCCGTCCTCGACGAAGGCGAGATCGCCGGGCACGTTGCCGAAGGGGGCGCCGTAGGATGTGCCGGCCGGCAGAGGATCGTACACGACTTCGAAGTCGCAGCCGCCGCTGCCGCCGCCGCCGAGTCCGTTGTTGCAGTCCATGTCGTCGACCCACAGTTCCTGGCCGCCCACGCGCAGCTTCTGGACGGGACCCGTGAGGGTGACCGTGCCGATGATCCCTCCGGGGATGGCGACCCAGGTAGTGGACATGATCACGCCGGGAGCAGGTGAGAAGGTGCCCAGGGACGGGAAGTCCGGTGCCTCGATGACGGCGCCGAAGCCGTTGACCTGGATGTTCACCGTGCCGCCGGTGTCGAGGAACTCGAAGCTGGCGTCGCCGGCGGCATTGAAGTCGTAGATCAAGCCGATGTTGTTGATGCCGAGGATCTGGACCGAACCGAAGCCCAGATAAGGAGCTTCGATCCTGGCCTGGTTGAAGTACGGACTGCCCGCCACATAGAAGTCGGTGACGTACAGGTCGGCGGAATCCTCGCTGAAGATCCAATCGCCGGGCACTTGACCGGCGGGAATGCCGTAGGTCATGCCCATGGGCTCTAGGTCGTAGGTGACGGTGTTGGCGAAAGCCGGCAGAGCCAGCAGCAAGACGAACAGAACCGGCAGCAGCCGGATCGTGCATCGCATCAGATGGGTCAGGGGTGCGAACATGGTCTTCCTCCTGTGTGGTCGCGATCGGGACGGGTGAACAAGGTCGATGCCTAAGGCGGCGCGTCCGCCTGCCGTGGTGAGGACGTTTGAGGGAAGTGGAGTTCCTTACATGGAGACTCAGAAAATCGGCCGTCCCTTCGGACGGCCGTCGTCGGATGAAAGAAATGGGGATCAGCGAGCGTCGCCCGTGGCGGTGAACCCGGCCCAGAATGAGGGGTGTGCAACGGGAAGACCTCCCGTTGTGCGTCCGTCGTCACCGGACATGGCTCGTTGCTCTGCACAGAGGGCCGTGGTGCGGCTTGCTGTGGGCGTGTCTGCAAGGCGTCGGTGATAACCGGTCATGAAGCGGGCCGCTCCGTCGCCTGAAACGTCCCAGAGAGCCGCCACCACGCTGTGAGCACCGGCATAGAGAAAGGCGCGCGTCAGACCCACCATGCCCTCACCGTCGACCAGCTCGCCCAGGGCCGTGGAACAGGCCGAAAGCACGATCTGGTCGCAGTCGAGGTCCAGGGCGAAGATTTCGTCCACTGACAGGAAGCCGTCGTGGCCGGTGTCGGGATCGGGGGCGAGGACAAGACCGGAGTATTGGGGGCGCTGCTCGTTGAACAGGCCGTGGGTGGCCAGATGGATGGTGCGCCAGCCGCCTCCGGCAGGGGGGCGGTCGGCAAGTCTGGCGGCGGTGGCTCGGTCTTCGGCGAAGGCGTGGGCGGACCGTCCGTAGATCTCCAGCAGCCCGGCGAACTCCGCGTCAGCGGCGGGAGCCGGACTCAAACCGCCGGCGCCGGCGGTGCGGGCGAGGATGCTCGTGTCGTCGAGTCGGGGCAGGCTGGGATCGCCCAAGAGGAGCAGGGGCGAGCCAACGATCACATCCGGCAAGGATCGAAGGCTGCTCAAGGTGCTGGCCGACGGCGTGGTGGTGATCTCGAAAGCGGAAATGAGCCAAGGAAGTTCGGCGAAGGTCGATACCGGCGCATCGTCGACGGGGAGAGCTGCGAACGGGAGATAGTGGAGCAGCCCGTCGGCGACGATGATCAGGCGGTCCACGCCCTCGAGATCAGCGCGCAGCGGATCGATCAGCAGGCGCGCCGCCGCCCGGGCCGGGGCGGCGAACCAGGCGACGGCGTCGCCGGCGAGGTTCGCGTCGCTCAGATAGGGCAGCAGGGTGCGGACGGCGTCTTCGATTTCGGAGCGTCCGGCGAGACGGTGCATTACGAACCGGTCGGTGCCGACGATCCAGGCGTGGGAGCGGTCGTCGCCCAGCTGGTATTCGAGCAGAGCTTCGCCGGGTTGCAGCACTTCACTCTGGATGTCCGTCAGACTCACCGGCCGGGGATAGCGCAGCTCTGCGTAGCGGGGGTCGGCTGCACGCAGTTCGGCTTCGAGGGTTTCTAGGTTCGTTTCGAGTTGTACGGCCTGTCTCTGGAAGATGACGGCGCTGTCGGGGGCTGCGAGACGGCGTGCGTCGAGGCCGGCCATGGCCGTCAGGAGTTCCGATTCCCGATCGCGATAGGAGGCATCGGCCCTGATGCGAAGATCCACTTCGGCTTCGGCCAGCATGTCCAGCAGGGTCCTGGCGCGGCCGCGCTGGACGACCTCCCAGGCGCGGTGATCGTGGCCGGCTCCTGGTTCCTGTTCGTTCAGATCGTCGAGCACGTCCACCAGTTCGGTGAACGCGGGACCCACCTGGCCGAAATATCCGCTTTGCACGCTGGCCGAGCCTCCGCTGCGGCGGCGGACGTCCTGCACCGTGGCGGCGGCCCGTTCGAGGTGAGCGATGGCGTCGTGAAGGCGGCCCTGACGTCGGGCCACTGTGGCCAGACCGCGATGAACGGAGTCCTGAAGGTCAAAGTAGCCGAGTCGCTCAGCCATCTCGCCGGCGGCGACGAGCAAGGGCGCCGCTTCATCTACACGGCCGGCGTCGAGCAGGGAGTGGCCCTTGACCTCGATGGCCTTGGCTTCGTCCAGGGGGATATCCCATTCGCGGGCGTGGGCGATGGCCTGGTCGAGGATGTCGAGGGCTTCGTCAACCCGCCCGAGGTCGCTCAGGGTCTGGCCCATGGCGAGCATGATCGTCGACTCGGTGTTGCGGTCGCCGGTGGCGCGCACCGAAGCCAGTGCGGTTGCGAAATGGGGTAGAGCCTCTTCGTGACGCTGCTGGTAAGAGAGAATCGAGCCGATGTTGTTCTCGTACCATCCCACACGCCGCGGATCGGTGACCAGGGAGGCGGCTTCATTGTATTGATCCACGGCGCGTTCGAATTCTCCAATGAGGTAGTGGATGCCGGCCTGGTCTCCCAGGCAGCCGCCCAGGACGTCCAGGCTGCCCGACTCGCGCGCGAGATCTTCGGCTGAGCGAAGGCGCACCATGGCTTTCGTCAGTTCGCCGCGCATGGCGTGGATGGTGCCGATGTAATGCTGGGCCCTGGCGCGGCCCGGCAAGAAGTCGGCCTCGGTGTAGGCTTCATAGGCCTCTTCTCGCAGGGCGAGCGATGCCTCGAGATCCATTCGCAGGCGATGGACGATGGAGAACGCCATGGCGGCGTCGGCATGCCAGCGATGGATGCCCAGCTCTGCGGCCGTGGCGCGGGCGGTTTCGAGGTGCAGGGTGGCGCCTTCCACATCGCGGGTGCGCACCAGCACCCGGCCCTGGTCGAGGTGGGCGAGGAGCGCGGCGACGGGTTGGTCGAGCAGATCGGTGAGGATGAGGGTCCGTTCGAGATGAGCGACGGCATCTTCGGTGCGACGCTCCTCGACCGCCAGGGTGGCCAAACGCTCCAGGCAGACCAGGATGCCGAGGCTGTCGATGCCGGCTTCGGCGACGGCGAGGGCGGCAGTGTAGGCCGGGACGGCTTCGCCGCCTGCGGCTTCAAGAGTGGCGGCCAGGGCGAGAGGAGAGTCGCCGGAGTATCCCAACCAGCCCCTGAGCCAAACGGCGCGGGCGTCGTCGATCGAGACTCCGGTCAGCAGATGTCGGGCTTCGTCGTCTTGTCCGTTGACATGCTGAATCCATGCTGATTCTGCTGGCCCCGTATCGGCCCAGGTTCCTGATGCGACCATGAGAGTGAACGCCATGGCCAATAGGATCTTGTCAGCGACCCCCCGTCGGGGTGAGAATCGACAAGAAGCCGCCCCTCGTGTGGACTGTGGACCTGTGGTCATGGATCATCCCCCTGGTTCATTCCAGCGATGCGGGCGGAGTCGCTTGGTCCGAGTATGCACGCACCGCCCCTTGGCGGCAACGATTCCGGATCCGTTCCATCGCGCAACCGGAGGGCCCCGTGAACGACGTTCCGACCCCCGAAGCCTCTTTCGACACCCTCGGCGATCGTGCTGCAGGCGGTGACGGCCGAGCCGAAGCCGTACTGTTCGAGGAGCTGCGTGTAAGGTTCCTGACCATCACCAAACGGAGGGTTCAACCGGACCACGTGGAGGATGTGGTTCAGGACGCCCTCAGGATCATCCTGGGGAAATACCGGGAACGGAGCCGCGACTGCGGCCTACTCGTCTGGAGTCTGACCGTGTTGAGGAACGTGATCGGCAACCACTACCAGACCCGCCGGCGTGAGACGGAACGCACGACGCAGGTGGAAGACTGGCAACGCATCGGCGAAGAGACGCCGGGCAAAGACCCCAGCGGGGGTCTCGACCACGACGAAACCGCCGGACTGCTCGAGAATGCCGTCGCAGAGTTGGCGAGAAGATCGCCCCGCTGCGGCGACATCTTCCGTCACATCCTCGAAAGTCACGAACGCGGCGGCGGGCAGCGCGAGATCAGCCAACGCGCGTTCGAAACGGTCTGCCTCGAACATCCGGACCTGACCCGGAACACTTTCTACGTCGCCCTCCACCGTTGCCGCGCTCAGCTGCGCAGCCTGATGGATCGAATGGAGACGGGGGTCGGACATGCGTGACGAAAACCGCGACATCGAGATCCGTGACGAAGACCTGCTGGCCGCCTATGAACTGGGCCTGCTCGACGACGATGCAGCCCACCGCTTCGAAGCCGCCACCCGCAAGGACGCGTCTCTTCTCGAGGAACTCTTCGAAGGTGCACCGGCCGCTGCGGCGATGACGGCCGATCCCGCCCGGCTGGTCGCCGTTCTCCGTGCGGTGCGCGCCGAGTCGCAGCCGAGTACCTACGCTCGTCTCCGCGGGTTCTTCGCCGATCTTCTGACACCGCGGATCCTGGCGTCTGCCATGGTGACGGCGGCTGTGATCATCGCCCTGGTGCTCGTGCCGACCGGTGAGGGCAAGTTTGCGGGCCTCGCTGTTCTCGAACCTTTGGCCTACGGTCAGATCGACGTGCGCGGCGACGCCCCCACGGCGGACCGCCTGTTCCACGACGCCATGGACTCCTACCTCGTACAGAACTGGGACACCGCGGCCGTTGGTCTCGAACAGGCCATCGCCGCCGGCGCCGGCGACGCGTCCTGGTCCCGCAACGATCAGGCTCATCTGTATCTGGGCAGCGCCCGTCTCATGGCTGGTCGAACAGGATCCGCAGTCACGGCGCTCCAGACCGCCGCCGTATCGCCCCAGCCGCCGGTGTCCGAGCGCGCGAGCTGGCAGTTGGTCCAGGCCCGCCTGATGCTCGACGATGGCCATGGCGCTCTGATCGAGCTCGAAGGGCTGTTGAACAGCCCAGTGTATGGCCAGCGGGCCCTGGAGCTGAAAAAACGGCTCGAAACGCCATAGAGCGCATCATCTCTTCATTTTTCTCAGGACAAACGGGGCCGGTTGAGGTCCCGTTTGATCTCTGGTACAATGGACAGACCTGATGACCGTGCCGCCTCTTCCAGGAGATCGCTCATGATGCGCGCCCGCCTCGTTCCGTTCATTGCCGCCGTCGTTTTGCTGATGGTGTCCGGAGCTGTCTTCGCCCAGGGTTCCGGGGGCCAGATCGGCAACTTGAATCCCCCCGTCCCGCCTTCGGTGCCCGGCCTTGTTTATGGCGACCAGTCCTTTGCATATCTGGTCTATCCCGACGAACAGGTGTCGTGCGCCCAGGGCGGATTCAAGTTGGAATCGGTGCAGATGCTCCTCGATTTCACTTCGGCCCAGATTCCTGTCCTGCTGACTATCGAAGGCGGTCTGAGCGATGCTGTTTGGGATCCGTCGGGTGAGTTTCTGTTGCCCGGTGCTCCGGCCTGCATATCCCCGCCGGTGACTCTGGAGATCAACGATCCGGGTCTGCACCAGATCACCGTACCGATGAACGGCACCTGCGGCTGTTACTCCGTCAATGCGCCCTACTTCCTGGTGATGCACTTCTCTGGACCCTTCCAGGCGAATTTGCCTGTGGACGGGCTGCCCCAGCCAGGGATCGTGTACGTGAACGACGGCAACGGCTGGTTCGACATGAACGGCCTGAAGCGCACATCCAGCGGCAAGGTGATCATCTGGGGCGACCTGACCTGCTGCGTCCCGACAGTCGGCAACAAGTCGGGCACTTGGAGCGGTGTGAAGACCCTGTACCGTTAGATCCGATCCCTGCGACATGACGGCCGTTTCCTCGGGGAAACGGCCGTTCGTGTGTCCGGAGCTGGCGCTGGACGCATCGAGGTGCCATTCTGGGGACATGTTCGACTATCAACGAAACGGCAATGTCTTCGCCAAGTGCGCCGGAGGCCTCGAGGAACTGCTCGCCCGCGAGCTGTCCGCTCTGGGCGCCCAGTGTATCGAACCGCTGTATCTGGGCGTGAGTTATCAGACGGATCCGCGCACCCTCTACCGCACTGTGCTCGAATCTCGTCTGGCCAGCCATGTGCTCGCCCCACTGGTCACCTTCGAGTGCCAGTCCGAACACGACCTGTACAACTGCACCAAGCAGCTCGACTGGAGCGTGGTGCTCGACTGCGAGCGCACCTTCGCCATCCAGTCCCACGTTTCGGACAGCCGGATCACCCACGGGCAGTACGCGGCTCAGAAGATGAAGGACGCCATCGCGGACTGGTTCGTGGACAAAGAGGGCCGTCGACCTTCGGTGGACCGCGAGAACCCGGACGTCTGGTTCGACCTGAACATCCGCCGCAACAACGCGACCATCAGCATCGACGCCTCGGGCGGCGCCATGCACCGCCGCGGCTACCGCAAGGAGTCGGTGGCCGCGCCCATGCAGGAGACCCTGGCCGCCGCCATCCTGACCGGCGCGCGCTGGCACGGCGAACGTCCGTTGTACGATCCCATGTGTGGTTCGGGAACGGTGCTGGCCGAAGGGCTGCTCATCGCCGGCAACGTGCCGGCAGGCTGGCGGCGTTGCAGGAAGCGGGCCCCGACGGCCGCGTTGCCCGACTTCGATCAGGCCCTCTGGGACCGGGTGAAGGCCGACGCGGAAGCGGCCCAGGTTGAGGTGCCCGCCGGACTGGTCCGGGGGTCCGACCTCGACCGCGACGCCGTGAAGGCTACGCGTACCAACCTGCGCCGGGTGCCGGGCGGGTCCGAGACCCAGCTGTCGCGGGTGGACTTCCGCCAGCTCGACGGCGTGCAGGATTCCCTGATCGTCACCAACCCTCCCTACGGCGTGCGCCTGGAGGACCGCGAGACGGCCTTCGCCATCTACAAGGATCTGGGCGACTGGCTCAAGCGCGGTTGCACCGGCAGTACCGCCTGGGTGCTGTGTGGGGAGAAGGAGCTGGTCGGGGCCCTGGGCCTGCGACCCAAGCGCAAGGTCCCCCTGCGCAATGGCGGCATCGAGTGCACGCTGGTCGAGCTGGAGCTCTACTGATGAATCCCGTCACCGTCGAGCGCTGGTTCGCGGCCGGATTGACCGCGGTCGGCGTCGTGTCGCCGCGCCTCGCCGGCCGTCTCGCCCTGCGCTTGTTCTGCACGCCGATTCCGAGCCGACCGTCGAGTGGCGCTCTGGCATTCATGGCCGACGCCGTGCGGCACGACATCCCTTGGGACAAGGGCACCGTCGCCGCTTATGAGATCGGCGCCGGGCCTGCCGTGCTGCTCGCCCACGGTTGGAGCGCCCACGGGGCGAGCATGCGTGGATTCGCCCATGCTCTGGCGGCGCGGGGTCTGCGCGCCGTGTGCGTCGATCTGCCGGCACACGCCAATTCCTCCGGCAAGACCACCAACATGCTCGAGTCTGGAAGGGCCTTGGGTGCAGTCCTCGATCGCCTGGGACCGTTCCATGGCGCGGTGTGCCATTCCTTCGGAGCGCCGTCGCTGCTGCTGGGGTTGGCCCGCATGACGGGTCCGGCGCCGGAGCGGCTGGTGACCGTCGGCGCTCCCAACGACATCGACAAAGTGTTCTCCGACTACTCCCGCCGGTTCCGCCTGTCGGGGGTGGCCGAAGCGAACATGCGCGCCCGGGTCGACGAAATCTTCGGCAGTCCGTTCCTGGAGTTCGATGTGGCGGCCCAGGCCTGGACCTTCGGCGAAAACCTGCTGGTGGTTCACGACACGGGTGATCTCGACGTTCCCTACGCGGAAGGCGTTCATATGGCGGGGGAGCGGGGCCGCTTGCTGACGACTAAGGGATTGGGGCACAATCGTGTGCTGCGCGATCCAGGCGTGATCGAGGCCGTTACGGATTTCCTGGCCGGACCCGGGTCGATCTGATTTTCTATTCCACCCCGATGGGGTAGCCCGCAGCTTCCCAGCCCAGAACTCCGCCGTGCAGATTCCTCACGTCGTGGTATCCCTTTGCATACAGGATCTGTGCTGCCAGGGTGCTGCGGCGGCCGATGCGGCTGATGGCCACGATGGTGCGGTCGTCGGGCAGGTCGGACTCGATGTTGGCGAGGCGTGACAACGGCTTGTTGATCGAGCCGGGAACATGCCACTTCCGGAACTCACGCTCTTCGCCCACATCCACCAGCAGCACAGAGTCGGGATTCTCTTCCATCAGCCGACGCACTTCGCTCGGTCTGATCTGAGTGATTTTGTGGCTGGCCACGTCCATCAGGTTCTCGTGGTCGATGCTCTCGGTGTGTTTTGGCAAGGCCTGGCACTCGGCGAAGACACGGTGTTCGCACTCGTAGATGCAGATGCCCGGATGCAACGTGTTGTGGAACAGATAGCCGATGGTGCTGTCCTTGCGCAGCACGTTGCGGTGGCCGAGGGTCCGCAGGAATCCGCTCAGGCTCATCAGGTGCAGTACGCGCGGGCGTACTCCTTCAAGGAACACGTCGCCGCCGCGGTCGCGGAAGCGTCGCACCAGGGCCTCGAGCATATGGATGCCGCTCACATCGCAGTGGTTGACCCGCTGCATGCGCAGCAGCAGGAACACCAGTCCTGGCCGCCTTTCGCGCATGTGCGCCAATTCTTCCTCCACATGGTTCACGGCGCCGAAATACAGCGAGCCTTCGATCTCCACGATGCCCAGCTGGGGGCACCCCGGCCGCTGGTTGCGTAGGGGGACGAGGTGGGCGAAGGAGTCGTCCGGCACGACCTCGTGGACGACGGGCGTCGAAGTGCGCATGAGGTAGCGGCCGAACGACACGAACACGCCGGCCAGTACGGCGAATTCCAGGGGCAGGGTGAGGGTCGCGACGAAGGTGGCGATGAGGATCGTCGAATCGCCCCGCGAGCTGCGCATGATGCGGAGGATCTCTTTCCAGTCGACCATGCCGTAGGCGGTCGCCAGCAGCACGCCCACCACCGCAGTCTGAGGCAGATAGACGGCCAGTGGGGCCAGCAGGAACAACGCGACAAGCACCCACAGCCCCGACGAAGCTGCGGCCAGCGGTCCCCGCCCACCAGCTTCGTAATTCACAGCCGTGCGGGTGAACGATCCCGACGCCGTGTACCCTGACAGAAAACCGCAGGCGATGCTTGCCAGCCCCTGTCCCACGAACTCCTGATTACTGTCGAGTCGCTGTCCTGTCTGGGCCGCAATGGCCCGGGAGATGGACATGGCCTCGACCAGCCCGATGGCTGCGATAGCCAGCGCGCCGGCGGCCAGTCTGCCGATCAGCTCCAGATCGAAAAGGGGCAGGCTCGTCAATGGAGGCAGAGCGCGGGGCAGTTCGCCGAGTACCACGACGCCCCTGGCGTCGAGATCGAACACACCGGTGACGACGGCCGCCAGAACCATGGCCAGCAGAGCGCCGGGCCAGCGTGGCCTGAGCTTGCGGAGTAGCAGAACGATCACGAGGGTCGCCACGCCCAGCAGCGTGCTTGCGACGTGGGCCGAACCCGCGTTGCGTACGATCTCGGCCGCGGTCTCGAGGAACACGGGCCGGCTCGGCAGGTCGAGCTTCAGCAGGTGCCGCAGCTGGTTCACGCTGATCAGCACCGCGGCGCCGGCGGTGAATCCCACCACCACGGAATCCGATACGAAGTTGACCAGCGCCCCCATGCGCGCCAGTCCCATGACGACCTTGATGATCCCCACCATGACCGCCAGCATCCCCGCCGCCACGATGAAGTCGTGGGTGCCCGGTCGGGCGACTGTCAGCAGAGTGGCCAACACCAGCAGCGAGCTGGCGTTGGTCGGCCCTGTGTGAAGATGACGGGACGAGCCCCATAGAGCACCGATGACGGCCGCGACGATGGCTGTATAGAGCCCTGTCTGCGGCGGCAGTTCGGCGATCATGGCGTAGGCGATGGCCTGGGGCAGCAGCACCACGGCGATGGTCAGGCCGGCGATGAGGTCCGGGCGCAGGTTGGCGAGACGCAGATCGCCGAGCACATGGACCGGACGCGCAAAGTAGGCGCCCTCGTCGTTGAGCCAGCGCAGGATGGGGGCGAAGCGGTCGGAAGTCTTTTTCGAGGGCGCCATGGTGGTGACATTAACGCGAATCGTCGGGGAAGAAAACAGATGAACCGAGGCTCTAGGGCCGGAGCTCGCTGCGCGACACACCCAGACAGGTGCCCACCTTCATGGCGGCGTCGAGCCAGGGATGCTTCAGGGGAATCGTGCGCCGGACGCCGGCCACTTCGGCCAATGGCACCGAAACGATCTTTCTGCCCTGGACTGCGACCATCACGTTGTACCGGCCCTTGGCCAGGAAGTCGGCGGCGCGGACGCCCAGTCGGGTGCAGAGCAGGCGGTCGGTGGGCGTCGGCACGCCGCCGCGCTGTACGTGCCCCAGGGAGGTCACGCGGGCCTCGGTGCCGGTCATGGCTTGGAGTTGGCGGGCCAGACGCCCCGCCAACGATTCCATCACCAGCTTCGGACCGAAGACGCCGTTGTCCTCGTCTTCGAACAGAGTTTCCGTACTGGGCCGTGCGCCCAGGGCCGCCTCTTCCTTCGACACCGCGCCCTCGGCAACCACGACGATGGAGAACCGCTTGCCGAACCGTCGCCGACGTTCGATCAGGTACTCCTTCACGGCCTCGATGTCGTAGGGGATCTCCGGGATCAGGATCACGTCGGCCCCCGCGGCGATGCCGGCGCCCAGCGCCAACCAACCCGCCTTGTTGCCCATCACCTCCACGATGATGATGCGGTCGTGGCTCGTGGCCGTGGTGTGCAGGCGGTCGATGGCCTCGGCGGCGATGGTCAGGGCCGTGTCGTAGCCGAAGCTGACGTCGGTGCCGGCCACGTCGTTGTCGATGGTCTTCGGCAGCGTCATCACGTCGAGGCCGCCGGCCTTGTGGAGATGGTAGGCGTTCTTCTGGGTGCCGCCGCCGCCCAGGCAGACCAGACAGTCGAAGCCGTTGGCGCGGGCGTTCTGCACCGCGACGTCGGTCATGTCCATGATGCGGTCGCCCATGGCCATTTTGGCCGGCTTGTCGCGCGAGGTGCCGAGGATCGTGCCGCCGAGGGTCAGCACGTTGCTCAGGTTGTCGTGCTTCAGCGGCACGGTGCGGTTCTCGACCAGCCCGCGGAACCCGTCGAGCACGCCCACGACCTGAATGCCGTAGTCCTGGATGGCGGCCTTGGTGATGCCGCGGATCGCGGCGTTCAGCCCCGGACAGTCGCCGCCCGAGGTGAGGATGCCGATGCAGCGGGTCTTCGATGTTGTCATGGCGCGCTTCCGGATTCGGGTGGATCGACGGCGTCGGTCATCGTATCGCGGTCCGCATCGCCGTGCAACGCGGACTCGCTGGAAAAAGGGCGCCGTCGCTCATGCGACGGCGCCCAGTGCATCGGCTTCGGTGGCGCTGGGTTCCCCTTCGAGGGCCCCCCTACGTCGGCCGTTGGCCGGAGAGTCCCCTCTAACGGGGCGCCACCTCCACCATGCCGTGATTGTCTGAACTCACTACGAGATCACCTCCTTTCGGGCGAACCGTACAGCGGCGGGACCCAACTCCGCCCGGCCCACGAAACCGCCCTGGTTCCGCGAGCCGTCGCGCCCCGGAGGGGGGACGAACTTGTCTTGAGTCTACCGGATTCTCGGGAGTTGCGCCATCCTTGAATGGCCGACCGACCCGACGCGGCGTGGCGCGTTTGCCCTTGTCCGTGACGGTATGGTAATCTGATTTCAAGATCACAAGGCGGGATATATTCAGATCCATGGGGGAGGGATATCATGATGACGACGTTCGTGTTCGTTTTGCTCATGCTGTTCTCAACGACCGCCATGGCCGTCGACTGCGATCTCGGCAATCCCGCCCCCCTGTTGTTCGTCACTTACGATGAAGAGGATATGCCTCGAGTTCACACAGTGGAACATCTTGGGGACGAAATCGCGGCGATGGACAGGATGGGAGTGATCGTAGAGTCGATGATCGGTAGTGAGTACTTGACAGTCCAACAAGCGACCGCCGCAGACGGTACCGCTTGTCGCGCTGCGTGCTGGGGAAAGCCATGAAGATATTCCTGTTGATTTGCATCCTCGTTCTCGTGACTTCCTGCCCTGCATCGGGACGGGACGGGTCCCATGTCCTGGACGCCCTCCGATTCACCCTGGGGGCCGGTTCGTCCATTGCCACCCATGAGGCATCTCACTACCTGGTCGCTCGCGTGCAGGGCCTCGAGGTCAGGCCCCATGGCCTCGGGTGGGAAACGAATCGCCCCACGACCGCATTTCAGATGGCCGGACTTGCGGGCAATGCACTCTCGTCCGAATTCATCCTCCTGATTCCAAGGGGGGCACGGGGTTCGTTTTTGAACGGATGGTTGGTGACCAACATCGTGGAGCAGCTGACGTATTCTACGTTGCGCCGCCATGACCGAAAGGGGGATTTCGGCCCATTGTCGGAATCCAAGAAGCGTATCTTTGCCGCCGTCTATTGCGCTGAGGCGCTCTTCGCCGCGTACCGGATGTGTGACGACGTCCCATTGAGAATCCCGCTTCTGTCCAAGAGGTTGAATCATCGGCCCATGATAGGGATCGGCGTTGCGACCCGCACGACTCGGATCAGTATTGGCGAATGACATTCCTTCGCGTCGTTCGTGGACAGGTGGCTCGTCGTGATCCGCGACGGCGACGGAAGCGGATTCGTATTGGCTCGGCAATGGAGTCTGATCAAGCGATCGCAGGCGCAGAATGGGGCCGTGTGGAAGAAGCTCGACGCGTCCAGGTGGTGCCGCCGAATCTCGAGATCGGCGATGAGCCCCGCGTCTGTATTACGGTAGCTCGGCGTCCTGAGTACCGAGAGACCACGCTTGCTCAGCAACTGGTCGTTGGCGGCATCCCCCCTCACCGATAGACCGATTTGACTTCCCCCCAGGTCTTCCGCTCCGCGGACGTCCCTCCGCAGGCGAACCCCACGACCCCGGGCGCCGGCGCCGCATTGATGACCCACGTGTCTTCCGGATACGCGATGCGCTCGATGGACTGGCCGGCTACGGCGTCGCCGACTGCGGGCGGGTTGATCGAGCACGAGGCGTCGAGCAGGTTGCTGGTGTTCTCGCCGCCGTAGAGGATCGCCGAGACGGGACAGGCGGTCAGGGGGTCGTCGCCGGGAGCGAACAGGGCGATGCCGTCGGATGCGGTGCCCGAGTTCTGGAAGTCCGGCGTGAAGTCGAGGACGAGATCGTAGACGGGGGAGCCGTTGGTCTCCGACGACGCCGGCCCGCCCACTACGAAGACCTGGCAGGGGTCGATGGTGCCGGACAGCACGTTCACGGAATAGGCATAGCTGGTGCCCCCGTTGCAGAGCTGATAGCCGGTCAGGTCGACGGCATCGGGGCCCGTGTTGAGGATCTCGACCCATTCGGCGGTTTCATCGAGGCCGACTTCATCGTAGAAGGCTTCGGTGATGATCAGTTCGGCGGTGGCGGCGGCGGCGAACAGTGACAGGCAGGCGGCGACGAGGAGCGCTGATTTCATGGGGTCACCTTTCGCAGATGGACGGGCGACGATGCACGGGATTCCGGGGCGATCATGCCACCGGACTCCCGCAAGGGACAAGGTCTGTTCGGCGAAAGCGCGCGTTAGAAGTGGAACGCCAGGGCCAGGTCGACGGAGTTGCTGCCGTCGAGTTCGAACGCATTGCTTTCGGAACGATTGGTGTGGTCGACTTCGGACTCCAGCCAATAGGTGCGGCTGTTCTCGCTGGAGAAATACCCTGCAAACCACCGATAACGCGCTTCGAGGGAAAGCTGATCGATCAACCGCCACACGACGCCGAGGTCCGCGTTGAGGCCGGCGGTCCATCGAGTCGATTTCGATTCCGAGGAATGGTCGCTGGTGTTGTCGTTCGTCGATTTGCTCCAGCCATAGGAGGCGACCGGGCCCAACCCCCAGTAGAATGATGCGCTGTGGGAAGGTCGGGTGATGAAGAGTTTCTGGGCGAGGAGACGCAGACTGATGTTCCTTTCGTCGGAGTCGGTCGAGGACGGATCTTCATCACCGTATTGACCGGAGGAATTCTGGTTGTTGACCCTGAAAGTGAAGTTCGTACCGAATCGCCAGCCTCTCGACTCTGAGGTCTGGACCCGGTAGGCGATGTCGAGGCCCTCGAACGAACTCAGTCTGAAGTAGTTGTCCATTTCGAACTCCAGGGCCCGATCCGGATATCGCCCTCCCGCATCGTCGTCCGCCAGGATCAGACAATCAAGGGTGCCGGGGCGGATGTCTTGCAGTTCCTGGGCTTGCGCACCTGCACCTACGAGTACAATGAGACCGATGACGAACCAATAACGAGTCATGACAATTCCTCCAAAAGGGACATTCGGATTCAAATCAGGGGTGTGATGGGATCACCCTAGCACAAGCAGGGTCTTATGTCGGGCTCAAGTGGAAGACGCCCTGTTGGTCATGCTCAACCTGCCGCTGGCGCTGATCGGCGGCGTGATCGGCGTCCTGTTGACCGACAATGTGCTCTCGGTAGCCTCGATCATCGGTTTCATCACCGTGTTCGGCATCGCCACCCGCAACGGGATCATGCTCGTTTCTCATGTGCGACACCTGCAGCTTGTTGAAGGCGTGCTCGACCTGCGCGAGGCCGTGCGCCGAGGAGCTGAGGAGCGTCTGGCGCCGATCCTGATGACGGCTCTCGCCTCGGGCCTGGCTCTGGTACCCCTGGCCCTGGCCGCCGACCGACCCGGCAGCGAGATCGAAACACCCATGGCCCGCGTGATCCTGTTCGGTCTGATGTCGTCGATGATCCTGAACATGGTCATCACGCCGACCCTGTACCTGAAGCTGGGCCGGCCGGCCCGTAATCCCGACGGAGGTGTGTCATGATGCGCTCTGGTGCCCTGGTGTGCGCTGCAGCGTGCTGTGTGCTGGCGGTGATGGTCGCTGGGGCCGTCGCGGCCGAAGGCGGTCTGCTGACCCTCGAGCGTGCCTTGGCCCTGGCCGCCGCGGCGAGTCCCGAACTGGATGCGGCGGCGGCTCACGTGACAGCGGCTCATGAGAGATCCCGACAGCAGGGTGCCTGGCCCAACCCTGCAGCGTTTCTCGATTTCGAAGGGGCTCCTGCCAGTGGCGACGCCTGGCGCGATGCCGATCGGGTGTTGGGAATCGAGCAGATACTGCCATGGAGCGGACGTCTGAGTGCGGATCGCGCGGCGGCTCGTCATCGCGCCCGGGGAGCCGTAGCAGAAAGGGATCTGGCAGACCGTTCTGTGGCGGCCGCGCTGCGGCCCGGATGCTGGTTTCGGATCTGCGGCCGGCTGCCGACGCCGTTCTCAACGCCGCCGAACGGCGTTATACCGTCGGCGATTCCGAGCTGAGCGAGGTGCTGCGGATGCGGGCGTCGTGGACCGAGCGCAGGCTCGCAGAGTTAGAGATGCGACTGGAGCTCGATCTGGTCTGGGCGGAACTGAACGCTCTGTTCTGATCCCGTCCCCAATGCGCGCCCCGGCCTGCGGGCCGGGGCGACTGCACCACGCTGGACGTGGATCCTCGCCTGCGTCGTTCCGGCGATTGAAGTCTCAGTAGTTGAGTCGGATGAGGAACGGGAACTCCCCATCTTCTGGATTCTCCCTGCACGCCTCCTGCAACAACTCCAATCCACGCCGACCGTCGCCGCCCAGGCTGGAGATGAGGCTCTCGGTAAGCAGCACGTTGCCTCTGACGAAACGCCCCAACAGCGCGTCGTCTTCGATTCCCGTGAAGACGCGATCCAGCGGAACACGATTCATCTGGAGGAAGCGTACGTTCGCGGGCAAGTTGCCGGGTGCGAGACAGTGGGGCGTGAAGAATTCTGTGTAGGAGCGGTTGTCCGTGTTGATGGGGGTGCGGGCTCCGAGTTCTTCGATCGCGTCGCCGTCGAGGAACAGTGTGGCTGCCAGGTGACGGGGATCGATATAGAAGTGCGGATCTTCGCTCAGGGCAGCGGTGCGTGACTCCCAATCCGCGAAATCCACACGGATGGGGTCGGTGCCGCCCAACAGGACTGCGTGGTAGTGCCCGAGCCAGACCGTCGCGTCGGGGAACACCGACTGGAACGTACGGATGATGCCCAGGACTTCCTCGGTGCGCAGCTTGTGCAGGGGAAGGTACTGCGACACCATGCCGCCGGGGTTCAGGTGTTCGCGGCACAGCCGGAAGTAGTCGGCGGTGTAGAGCCCCCCCGAACCCAGGATGGGGTGGGTGGGGTCGCAGGAGATCAGATCGTAGGTCTTGGTCGTCGCCTGCAGGTGGTGGCGGCCGTCCCCGGCGATGATCCGCAGGCGCGGATCGTTCACCACGTCGTGATTCATGTCGCGGTAGAAGCGTGCCGCATCCTTGAGACCGTCGACCAGCTCCACGCATTCGATCGATGCGACCTCCGGATGCGAGGCGATGGCCGATGTCGTGACGCCGATGCCGAAGCCGATCACCAGCACGTCCCGTGCTTCGAGTCCGAGCAGGAACGGGAAGTGGCCCACCATCTTCACGACCTTGACTGCATCGTAGGACGAGCCGATCACCGCGCTGTTGTCGACGAAGGTGTACTTCGATTCGGTGCGTGTGCCGCGGTCGCGCCCCACCGACAGCGTGCCCTCGACCGTCTCGCGGTAGAACAACACATCGCGGTCGAAGCGGATGAAGGAAGGCGGCAGGATCCGGATCTCGGGACGGAAGCCGACGGTCGTCGCCACGATGGCGATCAGGGCGTAGAGGACGGCCAAGCCGACTTCTGAGCGTCGCGGCGTGCCGTGGGCGATCACGAGAGCCGCGCCCAACGGTATGACGGCGACCAGCAGGATCGACAGCACGACGCCGAACCGCGGCAGGAGCAGGAAGGCCGCCGTCACCGGTCCGAGCACCGACCCGACCGTATTCACGGTCATCACCAGCCCGACATCGAAGCCCAGACGGCCCCGCCCCGCTGCTGCCATGCGGCAGGCCAGCGGAAAGGCGTAACCTGAGAAGAACGCCGGGGGAAAAACCACGAGCAGCGAGGCGACCAGCGGTAGGAGTAGAATTCGGGCGAGGGGCTCGCTGAAGGCGGCCTGGAAAGGGAACATCAGAAGCTGGGGCAGACGGACCAGCACCACCAGTCCGATCGCTGTGGCGGCGGCCATGGCCAGCAGGGCGGTGCGCAAAGAGCGACCGTGGTTTCGGATCTTCGCCGAACGGTGTTCGAACGTCTTGCTGCCAGCAAAGAGGGCGAGAATGGAAACCGAGGCCACCAGGGCGAAGGTATAGCTGGTGTTGGTCAGGTAGATCCGAAACACGCGGATCCACAGCACCTGCAGACCAAGGGCGGCAAAACCACAGGCGAAGGCGCCGATCAGGGCGGCTCGGCGCAGGACAGGGGCGTTCTTCTCGACGATCGGCTCGTCGGCGTGGTCGGCAGCAACGTTACGGATATCGAATCGCCGTGCTGCGAAGAGCCATACGCCCAGCATCAGGTTGGCTCCAACGGTCAGCTGAATCGTCATCACCTGACCCAGTGCGCCCAGCAGCACGAAGCCCGCCGCCAGACCACCGAGGGTGCAGCCCAGGGTTTCGGCCGCGTAGAGGCGGCCGAGAGAAGCTGCGAGAGGACCGCTCTGCGCCGCGGCGATCTTGCTGGCCAAGGGGAAGGTGCCGCCCATCAGGAAGGTCGGTACGAATAGCGTCGCTACGGTCAGAGTGAAGACCAGGGGTGCCGGGACGGAGGAGTAGAGCCCGGGTACGACGTGGACGAACAGCCACGAAGCCAGAGCGCCGGTCACGCCGACTCCGGCCAGGAGCGCGCCCAGCAGTCTGCCGACGGACCCGCCGCGGTCGGCAAGCCGGCCCCAGATCACAGCGCCGACACCGAATCCGGCCATGAACGTCGAGAGCACCACGGTCGCTGCGGTTACGGTGGCGCCCAGGGCTATCGCGAGCATGCGGTTCCAGCTCACCTCGTAGATGAGGAAAGTGCAGCCGGCCAGAAACACCACCATGTGGATGGCCGATGGCGGGGACGGCCGAGTCGGCGAACTGTTCATCGGTCCTCCCGCAAAGACCCCCGAGTGCCGATCACCCGGGGGTCTTCGCGAACACGGTCGTTCGTTGCGGCGGTCGTTACTTGACGAGCAGCGCCTTCGCCGTCTCGCTCACGCCGCCGCTCCGCAGACGCACGAAGTAAAGACCGCTGGCGGTCTGAGAACCGTCGTCGTTGCGGCCGTTCCAGGTCACAGCATGGTCGCCCGCCGGCAAGCGTCCGTCAACGAGGGTTCGCACCAGGCGTCCGGTCACGTCGAAGACGTCGACGCGGGCCAGGCCGTCGCGGGCCAGGGTGAATCGCACGTTCGTCGAGGGGTTGAACGGGTTCGGGCTCACGCCGTCGAGCCGGACTGCGACCGGAATATTGTCGGCGCCCGTCACGATCGCGCCTACGCCGTCGATCATGAATTCATCGAAGGTGAAGCCGTCCTTCTGCACAGAACCGTCGGATCCCAGCACGAAGCGGAAGCGCACATCCGCCAGGCCGAGCCAGGGGGCGAGGTCGACCTCGTTGAAGACCCAGGCGGCCTGGCTGCCCTCGAAGTAGGGTTGTCCGGATTGCTGGGCACCCTGACCGCTGCCTGCCTGGGTGTAGGTCGTGGCCAGTTTGGTCCACGCACCGCCGCCGTTGGTGGACACTTCGAACGAGACGCCGTCCCAGTTGGCCTCGATGTCCCACCTTGCCCAGAAGCTCACGCTTCCCGCGTCCATGGTGCTCAGATCCACGCCCGCATCCATGGTACAGGCCGAGTTCGTGTTGGCCGCGTAGTTGCCGCCGGGGCTGTCGCTCATGGAGTACGCAGTGCCGTCGGCGCCGCCTGTCTGGATGCCCCAGGCACCGGTCCAGCCGTCGGTCAGCTGACCATCGAAATTGGTGGCGAAGGGCGTGATCGGCATGGTCAGGCCAAGAGTCACGTCGGGGGCGGTCACCGAGGAGGCATCCACCGTCACGACCTGCTCCACGGTGGCGTGGTCGGCGGCGCTGTAGACCAGCTTGTAGTCGCCGTACACCAGGTTGGGCAGGCTGTACGAACCGTCGCCGGCGGCGCTGTAGGCCGTGTTGATGAACACATTCAGCGGGTGGGTGTAGGCGTCGACGCGGGCCGCGATGGGCGCGCCGCCCTGCTCGTACACGAAGCCGTCCACGGCGCCGGTCGCCACCGGATCGAGCACCACGTCGAGCACCGTCGGGGTGCCCCACACGGTGGACACGCCGGTGATCGTCTGTGTGATGTAGCCGTAGGCTTCGAAGGTGAGGGCGTAGGTGCCGGTGTCGAGCAGCTTGTAGTAGTCGCCGTTCTCGGGATCGGTGTGCACTTCCATGGAGTTGCCGGTCACCGTCACGGTGGCGTCGAGGGGCAGTCCGGTATCGGAACCGGTCACGATGCCGTTGACGCCGTAGCGGGCGGACTTGGCGTAGTGCATCAGGCTCTCGCGGTTGTCGTTCCAGAAGCCCACCAGCGTGCCGGCCGAGGGCCACTTGGTGTTGGACACTTCGAGGGTCACGTCGATGCAGTCGGTCTGGTCGTAGCTCCAGTCCTGGTGCGACCCGTACACGACGTACCAGTCGGCCCCGTTGGTGATGCCCTGGGGGAACGAGCCGTTGTACATGGGCGAGTTGTAGGTGGAGTACTCCAGGCTCATCTTGATCAGCGCCGGGTTGTCGTCGGACAGGGTGTAGGTCCAGTCCCACGGGTAGTTCGCTACCAGGGCGCCGCCGTGGAAGTTCAAGCTGATCACGAAGTGCTGCCCGGTGGAGTAGTTGATCATGTTCTGGTTCTCGAGCTCGAGCACCGTGTCAGTGCCCTGGGGCAGCAGGTAGTTGCGGTTCAGGTCGATGCTGTGGGCGTTGTAACGCTGACCGGCCGCCGTACCGTCGGGGTTGTGGTCGGGCATGAGATGGATTTCGTAGTTGTCGACCAGGTAGGTGACGTCCTCGTAGCCGGCGACGCCATAGTTCGTCGTCAGGTATTCGGCCAGATCCAGCATCAAGATCATTCCCGTGACTTCGTCGCCGTGCATGGTCGACGAGAATCGGATTTCCGGCTCGGCCTCGTTCACGTTCACGTTGTCGGAAATGACGATGCCCCACAACGCGCGGCCCTGCACCGACGAGCCCCACTGGAAGTCCCGCGCGATGGCGGGGTGGGCGGTCTCGACGGCGGCCAGGATGGTGCCGATCTCCGCGTGGGTCGGGTAGTAGTTGTAGGGATAAGTCTTGTCGCCCACGGCCTTGCCCTCGGCCATATCGCGCCACACCTGTTCGGCGGCTTCGCGACCCTCGCGATCGAGGTCGCGCACGCGCTCGGGACTCCAGCCGGCGGCGGTCAGGGCGGCGAACTCGGCTTCGGTGACGCGGGTCCGCAGCACCAGGGTGCGGTTCTTCACATCGCCGGAAAAGCCCACATCCTCGCGGTTGAACGCTGCGATGGGCACGGCGGCGAGCAGCTGCTGCAGCTCCGCGTGATCGCGCAGTTCGAGGCGGATCGGGGCGTCGGTCCAGACTTTCTCGACCCACTGGGGCAGGCCGTTGTGGTCCAGGGGTGCTTCGTAGGCGGAAACGGCCGTTGCGGCGGCGCCGAGGCAGATCAGGCAAATAGCGAAGATCAAGCCCGTGTGGCGAACGGTGGGCATGTGCATCCATCCTTGGGATCGGGTGTGCTGTGACGGCGTCGCGGCGGGAGGACGCGGAATCCAGTCCATCAGTACCCTATCATTCTAACGTATTTTTGCAGAATGATAAAGCAATACCAGGGGCAAAGGGAAAGGGGCCCGGCCGCAGCCGGACCCCTTTCGGGTCGCAACGACGCTACTTCAGCATCGTCATCTTGTGAACCGCCTGGAAGTCATCGGAGACCAGGCGGAGGTAGTACGTGCCGCTGGCCACGCGCTGGCCGCGGCTGTTGGTGCCGTCCCAGGTCACGGTGTAGACCGAAGCCGGCAGGTCTTCGTTCACGAGCGTCTTGATCAGACGGCCGCTCACATCGTACACGCTGACCTTGGTCAGGCCCGGGCGGGACAGCTCGAACTTGACGTTGGTCATGGGGTTGAATGGGTTCGGGTAGTTGGAGTGGAGCTTGTAGACCGACGGAACGGCGCTGTCGCCAGGTTCGCCCTCGTTGGTCACCACGCCGCTGAAGACCATGTGCAGGCACCACTCGTTCAACGAGCCGGTGTCGGCGCCGGCGTTGTCGCTGATCGACAGGGTCCAGTCGCCGTTGGTCAGTTGCCCGGCGAACACGCCGAGGTCGCCTGCGGGAACCAGTTCGGTCGGGTACCAGCCGTAGATGTTGTCGGCGCTGCTGCCGGTGCGGTTGTGCAGCACGACGCTCGTGCCCATGGGCGAGGTCAGGGTGACGAGAAGGTCGCCCTGCCAGGTGTGGGTCACGTCAACGAAGACCGAGATCTCCGATACGGTCGTCGAAGCGCCGTAGCCCAGATCGACGGTCATCACGTCGGACACACCGGCCGGGCTGTTATCAGGAATCGCCAGCGCGGGCTGGTTGCAGCCGTCGAACTCCAGGACCGGTGTGAGCACCAGATCCACCGTCGTAGCCTGTCCCTCGGCAAGAGAAACAGCCTGGGCCTGTGTTCCCCATCCGGACTTCGAAGCGCGGATCGTGTACTCGCCGGCGAACAGGCCGGGCAGGGTGTACGTACCGTCGGTCGCCGTGAAGGTGGAACCGCCGCCGGGCACGGCCTCGACGAGGATGCCCGCATGGTTCGTTTCACCGGACAGCAGGACCTGACCGGTCACCGACGAAGTGCCGGCCTCGAGCACCAGCAGCCAGTTCACTGCGTTCTCGAGAATGCCCGTGGCGCAGCTGCCGGGCAGAGCGCCGTAGTTGAAGCACATGAAGACGATCTGACCGCCCTCGGGCGCCGGGTTCGGATCGTAGCAGATCACGCTGGCGTCGGTCGGGTAGGTGGCCCAAGTACCGACCATCACGGCGTCGCCCAGGGGCGCCATGGCGTCCTGGTCTCCGTAGCCGTTGTAGGTGACCGGTGAGTTGTCCTCGACCGCGTTGGGCACGCTCATCACCGGGTGCGTGGGCTCCGCGATGACGAAGTTGCCGCTGGCGTCGTGGTTCCAGTCCGTCGAGTGCATGACGCGCTCGGCGAAGGCACCGCTGCCGTAATGGTTGTAGCCGACTTCGCCGCCTTCGAGCAGCAGCTTGCCGCCGGCGTCGACATAGTTGATCAACGCATTGCGGATAACGGCGTCGGGCAGGGCCGACGTGTTGTCGGCGCAGGACACGATGACCAGGTCGTACATCGACCAGGACGACGGGTCCGTCGTACCTGAAGTCTCGACGGTCACACTGTAGCCGACGAGCTCCAGCGTGCTGGCCATCTGGGCGGCCGTTTTGGGAGCCTCGCTCATATAACCGGCCGCGAGGAAGTTGCCCTTCTCGTCGAACTTGTCGGCCTTGGCCGCCGCAGCGCCGTTGTCGTCGATGATCAGCAGGTCGCCGTTGGTCGGCTCGAGGACGAAGTCCTTGGTGACGACCGGGTCGGCGACTTCAAGGGTGATGATCACCGGCACGTGATGGTAGGCACGCACCATGATGTCGTAGTTGAAGTAGGGCAGTGCCGTGGTCGTGAACGTGCCGGCGACGTCGCTCACGGCCTCGGTGTAGAGCGTGCCTGTGTCATGACGGAACACGCGCACGATGCCGCCCTCGAGCAGCTCGCCGGTGACCGAATCGCTCAGCGTACCGGTGAGTACGCCGCTCGGGGCCGCCGTCAACGCGATGTCGTAGACGTTGGCGCCGAAGTTCACGAAGTACGGCATCTCATAGTGCAGATAGCCGAAGTAGTCGATCACGACGTCGTAGTTGGCGACCAGGATGTCGCCGCCGAAGTCGTAGGCGCCCGCGCCGTCGCAGGTCGCGCTGTAGGCTTCGATGCCGCCGCCGTCGATCAGACGCACGACCGCACCGGCCGCGCCGCCGCCGCCGGCAGTCACGACGCCCGTCATGGTGCCGAAGGCTTCGATGACGTCGAAGGACTCGGTGTAGATGTCGTAGCCGCTGACCGCGATCACGCCGGTCACAAGGCCCAAGTCGCCGGCGGTGATGCTCATCGACGCGGCGCCGGTGGTCAGCTCACTGCCGTCGGGCAGGAAGGCGTGCAGCGTGAACCCGGGCTCGGCGACCGTGGCGTTCAGGTCGGCGGGCAGGTTCAGCGGGAACATGTCGGCCATGCCGATGCCGGTCGAAACCGACAGATCGGGTGAAGCCAGGGCCAAGGCGTTGACCGTCAGGGGCTCGCGGAAGAGCTCGTACGGGTCGGCCATGTTGCGGCCCACGATGTCCACGGTCGGACCGTAGGGGTAGGTCACGTTAAGCACGGCCACGCCCAGGGCGTCGGTCAGCACCGGCGCGGTGGCATAGCCCAGGCCCTCGGCCCAGACGCTCAGGCCGACCACGGGGGTCACGCCGTCCTCGCCGTAGACCGTGACGGTCACGTCGGTGGCGACGTTGGCGTCGATGGCCGCGGGGTCGATCAGCACGGTCGCCGGCACGATGACCGGAACGACCTCGACATAGGGCTCACGGTTCTGGGCAGTGACGACCAGCTTGGCCGTGCCCGGGGTGAGCACGCCGTTGATGGGCAGGGCCAGACGGCCGCCCGCGGGGATCGTGCCGGCGGCGAAGATGACGCCGCCCTGGGTCAGACCCACGTAGCTGCCCGGGGCCGCGTCGATGACGAGGTCCGGGGAGTTCGTGAACACGGGCTGATGGCTGACGGGGTTGGTCGTCGGCACGCCCATGTAGGTCGACAGGGAAGGGTCTCCCAACAGGTTGTAGATGTTCCAGTAGTAGGTCTCACGGCTGGATCCGGATTCGGTGACGGTCATGTTGCCGCAGAACACGACGGCGTCGTTGGTCACGTACTGCTGGGCGGGAGCCTCGCCGTGGTCGTGGAAGATGCCGTCGTACACGCCGATGCCCGTGCTCTCGACGGGATAGGCCGAGCCGTCGATCTGCGAGCTGGCGTGGAAGCCCACGCCCCACCAGTAGTCCTCGTCCCAGTAGGTCGAGTTGGAGCCGCCGATGTAACCCACGGCGCCCTTACCCGCGGCGCGCAGGAAGGTCTCGCCGAAGCACTCGCCGTAGTCGTAGGTCGAGGTCAGGCAGCAGTTGCCGATGGCCAGGAAATACTTCCCGGTGTTCGTCAGACTGTTGATGTTCGTCTGGGTGAAGGCGGGGTCGGACCAGCTTGTCTGGCTGCCGTGGGCGGTGTAGTTGATGAAGCCAACGCCCTCGCTCGCATGCGCCACGATCTCGGCCGGAGCGCCGGCGGCGTCCGAAGCGGGATACAGGTACGTGTAGCTGTTGATGCCGTGGGCGGCGTTGAAGTAGTGCTCGGTGCCGTAGTTGATCTGGCCGTTGCCGTGGGTCGGGGCGAAGCTCCCGTCGACGCCGGCGATCATCGTCACGTTGCCCAGGTAGCTGGGGTCGGGCATCGTGAACTGGTCGTACATCATCGTCTTGTCGAGTTGAGCCTGGAGTTGGCTCACGTTGGTGCACGAGAAGCGGCCGTAGTACATGTCCGGATAGAGGTCGCCGTCGACCGCGCAGTAGGGACGGTCGGTGGCGTCGCCGCCCTCGGTGAACGTGGGCATCTGAGCCACGTCGCCGACGAAGAGCACGAAGCTCGGGGCCGGCAGCTCGGGCGTGGCGGCGTTGTAGAGGCCGTGCAGGTAGGACTGGATCGAGGCGGCGGTGGCGCCCACTTCGGGGGTGCCGGTCACGCCCATGATCATGTTGAAGCCGCGCTCGGTCTTCCAGTTGACGAAGTCGGTCAACACGTACTGGAACTCGGGCGGGGTCACGACGACCATCGTCACGGGGTTCTTGACGAGGTCGGGGAAGTCGAAGTGGTTCGCCCGCGATCCTGCAACGTTGGTGAACAGGGGCGAGAAGAAGGGGCTCCAGGTTCGGGCCAGCATGTCGGCCTCGCCGGCGCGGTCGACGCCGTCGAATATGACGCGGAATTCGATCTGGTCGTGGATGATCAGCTCGCCGCTTTCAGGCAGGTACTCCACCGGGGAAATCTCGCAACGGACGAGCCCGCGGGAACGCAGCTGACCCAGCTCGACGACCCGCACCAGTTCACGCGCCACGGTGCCGGCATAGGCGGCCCGGTCGTAAATGAAGGGCAGATTGTCCAGGTCGGCGCTCTTGGAGACGCTGGGCTGGTGGGGCATCAGCGGTGTGGTGATGCCGTGGTCGGCCAATCGCACCACGCGCCGCGATGCCGAAACCACTTCGACGCGCGCATTGGCGCCGAAAGGAAGTTCCAACAACCGATTCATCATGGGCAGCTCGGGGCTGCCGTCGATCATCGAGTTGTGGAACCCGGGGATGACGATCCGGGAGAAATCGCCGGCGGACGTGGTCACGTCCATGGCCTGCAGCTCGGCGATGTTCACGCGGAACTGGAGGGCGTCGCCACGGGTGTCGACCAGGTCGAGGGCCGTGCGTTCGGCCTGCAGGGGGATGGCCTGCGTCGCGCCCGATGCCATCGAGGCGCATAGGGTAGCGAAAATCAGGGTGACCATCACAAGAGTGCGTTTCATGGGCCTTCCTTTCTCCGTCGGATCGTGTCGCCACACCATGTTGCGATTTTGATCCAACTCCGGACCTGTCATATGCCGATTAGGCCTAAAAGGCGTTCATCGGCGCTAAAGATGTCGATATCTGACGAGTATGCGATTGTATCACAGGTTACTTATATTATGATCTGTAAAATTCAATATGATGATAATTTTACAAAAATACAGGAGTCGATCAATCGTATTTGTGTTCCACGGAGTTCTATCTCTTGCCGGACACTCCGAGAATCCATATCTCCGTCCAGTTTTCGCAAGCACGGCACAATTCGAACCCTCATACTCTCGCCGACCTCGAACCAAGGAGCTTCCGTGAACCGTTCGAACCTGCCCGAAACGTCGGTGATGTACCGCGCCCTTGTGGACCGAGATCCGTCGTTCGAGGGGATTTTCGTCGTGGGGGTCAAGACCACCGGCATTTTCTGCCGACCGACCTGCCCCGCCCGCAAACCCAACCTGGAAAACACGGAGTATTTCGCAAACGTCAAGGAGGCGTTGGCATTGGGCTACAGGCCCTGCAAATCATGTCATCCCATGGAGTTGTACGGTCAGCCCCCTGCCTGGCTGAAGCCGCTTCTCGCCGAGGTTGATCGTGATCCGTCCCTGAGGCTCAAAGATGCCGATCTGCGTGCACGTGGGATCGATCCGGCGCGGATACGCCGTTGGTTCAAAAAACATCATGGAATGACGTTCCAGGCTTACCTGCGTTCACGCCGCCTGAATGAAGCATTCGGTCGGATACGGCACGCCGGCAAGGTGATCGATTCGGCCTTCGACATTGGCTATGACTCCCTGAGTGGATTCAATGAAGCCTTCAAGAAGGCCACCGGCTTCGTGCCGTCGCGAAGCGCGCAGCAGAATGTCGTGATCGTTACGCGGATCCTCTCGCCCCTTGGCCCTCTCTTTGCCGGTGCGACCGACGACGGCATCTGTCTGTTGGAATTCACGGACCGCAGGATGCTCGAGACCCAGATCACGAGATTGCGGAAGCTGCTCGGAGCCGAGTTCATGCCTGGCCGCAACGAGCACTTCGACAACCTCGATGCCCAGCTCGGGGAGTACTTTGCGGGGACGCGCCGTCGGTTCGACCTACCCCTGGTGATGCCGGGTACGGACTTTCAGCGGATGACGTGGGAACAGCTCCGGAGCATTCCCTACGGACAGACGCGGAGCTATCGCGAGCAGGCCGTGGCCGTGGGAAATCCCAACGCCGTGCGTGCGGTGGCCCGGGCCAACGGCGACAACAGGATCGCCATCATCGTGCCCTGCCACCGCGTCATCGGCACCGACGGGTCGCTGACCGGTTACGGAGGCGGGCTCTGGCGCAAGAGGTTCCTGCTGGACCTGGAGCGCGGGGTCACGGGCAAGACCGGTCTCATTTGATGGGCATGATATGATTTTCCGGCTCACTGAGCACACGCCGACGGCCGGCGGTCGCCGAACCGCCGGCCGTCGCACCGGATCCGCCGCCGGGTTCAGCGGGTCCGGCCTTCTTTCGCTCCGTCGCCTGCAAGATCAGCCGCTCGCCTGATCAGGTCGACCAGCTCGGATGCCGCCCCATCACCGTCGCGTCCAGCCGCCGTGGCGTCCGCTACCGGCACCAGATCCGCCAGCGAGCTCTCGCGGGCCCAGAAGCTGCCGCGCAGGATCTCGGCGAACTCGGCGGCCACGGCCTGCAGCCGCAGCCCCGATCGGGCCGCCCCGAAGCTGCGGCCCACGTCGGCGGCGGTGATCTTCTGCTCGATCTCCGTCACCTCGCCCGCCCGCTCGGTGTCGTGAGCCGGCACTTCCCAACGCGCCCTGGCCACGGCGAGCTCGGCGCTCGCGCCCCAGGCCAGGCTGCGGCCCATGGCCTCGACCACATCGTCGGCCAGTTTGACTTCGTACAGAGCGGTCACGACGTGGGCCGAACCGACCTCGCCTGCGTCGATGTCGTCGTTGCGGAAATCACGGTCGGCGACGTCGCGGTTCTCGTAGCCCAGCAGCCGCCAGCGCAGCACCCGTGCGGGGTCGAATTCCACCTGGATCTTGGCGTCGCGGGCCACGGTCTGCAGCAGGCCGGTGAGGTTCTGCCGGAACACGTTGCGGGCGGCGTCGAGATCGTCCACGTAGTGGTAGGTGCCGTCGCCGGTGTCAGCGAGCTTCTCCATCAGCACGTCGTTGTAGTTGCCCATGCCGAAGCCGACGGTCGTCAGCTGGATGCCGCGGTCCGATTCGCGGCGCACGTCGTCGAGAATCTGATCGGCAACGGTCAGGCCGTTGTTCGCCACCCCATCGGAGCAGAGGATCAAACGGTGGATGTGGCCGGCTTCGTAGTGGTCACGCGCCATGTCGTAGGCCAGCTTCAGGCCCTCGTGGGCGTTGGTGCTGCCGCCGGTCTGCAGCGAGGCGATGGCTTTGCGCAGGCGGCTGTGGTCCTCCGGCCCGGTGGGTTCGAGCACCACCTGTCCGATACTGCCGTAGATCACCAGTCCGACCTGGTCGTCTTCGTGGAGATCGTCGACCAGGGTCAGCAGGGCCTCCTTGACCAGGCCCAGGCGGTTGCCGGCCCGCATGGAGCCCGACACGTCGATCACGAAGATCAGCAAGGCCGGTTTACGGTCCATGGCGCCCACGGTGCGTGCCCTCAGGCCGACTCGCAGCAGGTGATAGCCGTCACCGAAGCGGGAGGGCGCGCCGTCGGCGTGGATCCGCAGATCCTCGCCGCGGTGCTCGGGCCAGTCGCCGTCGAAGACGTTGACGAACTCCTCCACCCGCACCGCGTCCTGCGGCGGCAGATGGCCGTTCTCGATGTAGCTTCGCGCCAGGGTGTAGGAGGCGTCGTCCACGTCGACGGCGAAGGTGCTCAGGTTGTCCTCGTCGGTCGTGACGAAGGGGTTCACGCCGGCGTGGTGGAAGTACATGAGCTCGTAGGGCTCGCCGTTGGGCGGGGTGGTGCCGCCGGTGACGGAGTTAGAAAATGATAACATCTCGTCGCTGGACAGCAGGGTGTCGGCGATGTTTTCGTCGCCCGGACGCGGCTTCCTGCGAGCGACCTGGATGCTACGGGATTGCAGGGCGGATCCGTCGATTCCTTCGACAACATTCATGGTGCCGCCACCCAGCATGTACGGTTGATTCCCACTGGGACGAGCTCCGGCCTGCTTGGCGATGGCGTCCTCCACCGAATCGATGGCGTACTTGCTCAGCCGCGACGAGTCGATCGACTGCTCCCGGACGGTCGACTTCACATCGACCATGTACCGATCGCCCTCCACATCGATGGCGTCGAGCTGCGCCACGATCATCGCCTCCATCACCAGCGCCACCACGAGGGTTTCCCCGGGCGCCGCCGTCAGGACGGTGTCGATGGGCGTGTACCCCAAACGACTCAGGTGTAGTGACAGCGGCTGATCGGGCGTCACACCGAACAGCCGGAACACGCCGTTGCTGTCGGCCGCCGCGTGGACGCTGCCGTCCAGGGAAGTCAGGACGGCGTGACCGAGGAGTTCGCCGGTGAAGGCTTCGCGAATCTCGCCGCGCACGACCGCGGGGGCGGGCGGGTCCTCGGCTTCTTCGCAGTCGTCCACGGGGGTCGGCAGGACCTCGAGTACGGGCACGGGACGCCCGGTCGCGCGGTCCCGGAGCACGGGCTCCGACTCCTCGGTCACTTGGTAGCGCTGCGCCAGGGGGGCGCTGCGCCGGGGATCGTTGCCGTGATCGGAGGCGGGCCAGAAGGCCAGGGCCCCGATCAGGGCGAGAGCCACGGCGGCGGCGGACACGACCAACGCCGGTGCGAAGGCGGTGCGTCGGGCCTGCGGCTCGCGCGCCGCGTTGCGGATCTCCAGCCAGAGCGCGTCCTGTTCGCGCGCATCGAGCTGATGACGGTGGGGATCGAATCGGTTCTTCATCTCAAGCACCTCCTGTGGTGCCGTCGGGGACGAGCGCGACGCCCTCCCCGAGCAGCCGCCGCATGTTGCGGCACGCCCGGTGGTGATGAACCCGCGCCGTGGCCTCGCTGCAGCCCAGGGCCGCCGCGACGTCGCGGAACGGGAGATCTTCGAGTTCGCGGAGAAGGAGCGCCGCGCGCTGCTTCGAGGAGAGGCCGGCGAGTGCCTCTTCGAAGGAGTCGCCCAGCACGACGGTGTCCTCCTCCGCAGATCGTTCGAGAGGCGAGGGGAGTTCGCGGGCCAGCTCCCCCAGCTTCCTCAGCCTCGTCGCCGCGCGCCGTCGCCAGTCCAGGCACTTGCGCAGGGCGATGGTCCGCAGCCAGCCGTCGAGCCGGCCCTCGCCGCGGTAGTCCCCGATCCGGGCCATGGCCGTCACGTAGGTCTCCTGCAGGAGATCCCGCGCCCGGTCACGGTCGCCGGTCTGGTAGCAGAGGAAGTTGAAGAGGGGCTGGCATGTCCGGTCGTAGATCTCCCGCCAGGCGCCGTCGCGTCCGGCCAGGGCCTGTCTGGCGAGCTCCGTGTCATCGTGTCGTTTCCATTCGGGTTTCATGATATCTCCCCTCGCTTGGATACAGAGACGCCCCGCGCAACGGTTTCGTTTACGTGGGGCGTCTGGGATCAATATGCGGACAGGGGGGAGGGCGAGACAAATGGATGGGGGGTGGGGGCCTCGATCATGGCGGAGATGTTGCAGGTGGCGTGATCGCAACGCACGTAATCACAGGACTATACGTATGTTTCGCGTGTTCTCGATGGACTGATCCGTTCATCGTCCGGTCAGTGGCACCATCACCTTACCAGCATGACCTTCTCCACCACTGACTCCCCGCCGGTTCGCACTTCGACAAAGTAGGCTCCTGTCGCCACGGATCGCCCGGTGTCGTCGTCACCGGTCCATGTCGCTTCGTAGGCCGAACCAGCCTCGTACTTCCCGTCCGCCAACTGCCGCACCAGCCGTCCGCGCACGTCGTACACGGCCACCGACACCCGCCCGCGCCGCGGCACGTCGAAGACGATCGTCGTCTGCGGATTGAACGGGTTCGGATAGGCGCGGGCGGCGAGCGCTCGCGGTGTGTCCTCCACACCGGTCGACCCGCCCGGCACCGGCTCCCCGAACCACTGGAGCAGCGAAGCGAGGGCGTGGAGTCGAGACACCGCCCCGCCGTCCTGATCGATCCAGGCAGACAGATCGGCGGCGATGGTCACGATGCGCGATCCCGCCGTCTCATGGGCGAGGACGGCGGCATAAGGATAGACGCCGCCCTGGCCATACGGATCGGTCCACTCCGCCAGGGCGAACGCGTCGCCTGCGGGCTCGAAGGCGTTGAAGCGCCGGCGGCCGGGACAGTCGCCGTAGACGGTGAAGGGCAGGGCGAGGCCGGCGGGGTTGCCGGGGATGGCAATGATCAGCGGTGCAAGCTGACCATCGATGAGGTCCTCGATCGCAGGGGCGATGTAGGCGGCCGAGATCCAGTCCGCGGCGAATGCGTCGCCGGCTGCTCCCTGGCCCCTGTCCAGGTCGTACACCACGTTGTCACCCGAGACCAGCAGATTGCCTCCCAGCGGCAACCAGCCGTCCAGCAGGCCGAGATCGTCGGACTTGTCGCCGTATCGGCTCACATGGTTGAGGGTGTAGGACCCCTGATCCCCGCAGGAGTAGAGGACCGTCTCGTAACCGGCGATCTGATCGACCGTCGCCCGCGACCCCAGCCCGTTGCTCACGCCCGACGAAGCGGCCTGGGTCCGGTACAGATCGAAGTGCACGCCCAGGTCGTAGCCGAGCTCGGCCATGACCGGTTCCCAGCGCTCTGCGTCCGGACGCGTCCCGCCGTCGTCCCACAGCAGCACCGTAGGCTGATCGCCGGGCTCGGAACCGGTCATCGTCGGCAGCCCGCGCACCGTGAACTCGGCGGGCCAGAGCAGCGGGTCGTAGCCGGGGTCGCCGGGGAACACGTCGAAGCCGACGGTCGAGGCGGGCAGGGTCGTGGCTTCGACGTCGCCGCCCACGTCGTCCTCGGCGTGGAACAGGTAGTGGATCACGTCGCCGGGGAAGAAGAAGCCGGTGTCGGGCAGGTCGAAGGCCCAGAGATCGGGCACGGCCTCGCCGGCCGCGGTGCGCGCCGAGTCTCCGACGACCCAGCCTCTCGTCGGGTGCTCCCGGCAGGGGTCGAACAGGGGGTTCGGCTTCATGGTGTAGTACAGGCGGGGCGGTTGGGTGAGGACGGCGCCCGGGCGATGGGAGGCGACGCTGCAGACAAGCGAGTCGCCGGGCATGATGGCGGTGGCTGCGTCCTCTATGAGATCCCGGGCACAGTCGAAGCGTATGGAGTTGGCGGCGAGCTCGGCGAAGTCGAGCACGCCCGAGGCGGGGAAGGCGTCCTGGGCGAGCAGGTCGGCCTGGGCGGCGAGGGTGGGACCGGTCAGGGTGAAGACGTCGAAGCGGATGTTGTCGAAGTAGGGGGCGGGGGTCGGGTCATGGTAGATCGGCCAGATCCACCCCAACTCCCTGAAACCGAGAGCCACTTGGATATGGGTCGGGTTGTCGACGACGAGATCGGTGACGTCTCTCGAGTCACGTTGGTATGATGTCGATCCGTAATAGACGTAGTTGCGATCCATCCAATCCGTCCATGTCATCCCATGATCGGAAGACGAGCGAACATGCCATAGATAGAAGCACCCGTTTGAGATCGGCAGATGTGGCCAGATCCCATATTCCAACCTGCCGCCGCGATGCGTCCTGCCGAGCTCGATTCCCGTCGCCGGATCCACCCAGGCGATCGCCGGCGACCAGATCTCGTTCCAGCCGTGCATCGTCGGACCTGCACAGCCGCCGGTCATGTTGACGACGAAGCCCCCGGGGCCGTAGGTCCAGGACGTTCCCAACGTCCCACCGGTGCAGGGCACCACCACCCCATCGTCGATGAACGCCGCCTGCGGCGTATCGTTCTGCACACAGGGATCGAGGTCGTCGAGCAGGGGCCAGATCTTCGTGAAGTTCCCGTAACCGATAGGGAAGCCCAGGGCCCAGCTCGCACCCTCCAGTCCGTTCTCGAAGTCGTCGAAGGTCGCGACCAATCCATTGTCCCCGCTCACAGCGACATCATCGACCTGCGCCAGCCCGGACGTGGGCCACAGACAATCGGAATCGGCCCACCCACCGTCCGAGGTCGCGCGGAACCGCAACCGGATTTCGTCGCCGTCGTCGCCGCCGAGATCGGAGGCCGGAACGGTGAAGCTCAGGACGGGCGACACAGGTTGGAAGAAACCCGTTCCCTCGAGAAGGGTGCTGCCGTTGTAGGTGGCCACGACGTTCCAGCCGGCGGCACCGAGAGATTGCAGGTACAGGTAGTCGTACCCCGGCTCGTTGTCGTAGTTCAGCGTGAAGCTCACCGTCATGTTCGTCGGGAGGTCGGGATCCGCGACCCGGCCGGTCCATTCCAGGTACTCTTCGTAGCTATTGCCGTAGCCCTCGGGCGGATCATCGACATCGCAGCTCTCGAACATCTCGCCGCACCAGGCGGCGGCGGTGCCCGTGGGGGAGTTGAAGGTGTCGATGTGCCAGCGGGAAACGGTGACGGCCCTCATGTCCACTCCCGTCCAGCCTTCGAAATCCGGCAGCGCCGGATTGAAGTCGTCCTGGAACTTCCCGTCGTTGCGCAGGGGCCCGCCGAACAGGGTGACGGTGTCGCTCTTGGCGACGGCGGGGCCGTGGGCCACAAATACGTGGGTATCGTCGGCGGGAACGACTCTGGGTTTGCCGGTCATGGAGCCGCCGGCTGCCGTGATCGCTGCAGACAAGGCCAGAACGGCGAATGCTGTGATCATCATGATCTCCGGTTTCGATAGGAATAGGGCCGCAATAACTCGCCGAACAGGTACGATCAATAAGGGGCATTCTAACGTGCGGCTCAGGGTTGGAGCCTCCGCCTGTCACGCAACGAGGCCCCCGCTCCGCAGAGCAGGGGCCTCGTCTGTGTTTGGTCTCCTCACCCCGCAGGGTTCGGTTCGTCTAGCGGAAGCTGGCCTTCATGGAGCTGAAGCTGCCTTCCTCGTTGCCGATCACGTTGCCTCCGTTGAAGCCCGTGATGTTGTACACGCCGCCGGCACCGCTGTAGGCGTCGACGATCAGGTACAGCTGCATGTCGGCCGGAGCCGTGAAGCTGAAGGTCGAGCCGTCGGGATAGGCGTCGGCGCCGGCCACGCAGGACAGCACGGGGTCGCCGCAGTCGGTGACCAGGTAGATGGAGTCGTCGAAGCCGTCGGTCGTCATGGTGACGTCGAAGGCCTCGCCGGCCTCGAGACCGAATGCGTAGACCACGTCGGCACCGTTGGCGCTGTAGCCCGTGCAGCCGCCGGATCCAGGACTGTAGTCGTTCACTGCACCGGTCAGGTCGCCGTCGATGGAGAAGGCGCCGTAACCGATGGCGATCGCGCCGGCACAGGTGTCGTTGGCCGGCGGGGGCGGCGGCGGCGCGGCCGCGGTGGCGGTCAAGATGTAAGTGCCGGTGCCGCTGGCGCTGTAGTGGCTGATCTTGATGAAGTAGGTGCCGGCGGCGGCGAAGTTGTAGTTGATCAGGGAGTAGTAGCCGGTACCGCCGTCGTCGTTGAAGACGAGTTCGGTCACGCCGTCCACGTCGATCAGCCACATCTTGGTGTCGCCCGCGTCGCCCGGCAGGGTCTCGAAGTCGTAGGTATCGCCGGCGCCCACGGTGACGGCGAAGAAGTCCAGGTCGCCCGCGACGTCGATGGCGGCGTTCATGTCGTCACCGGCGGTCAGGGTGTTGGCGGACAGGTAGTCGTCGTTGGGCTCGACTTCGGCCGCGCGGCTGTTGGACACGTAGGTCTGGACCGGCTTCTCGAGAGGAGCCTTGGCCAGGGCCGCGCCGGTGGCGAGAGCCGCGATCGCGACGATCAGTAGCAGTTTACGCATGGGTGTTCCCTCCAGGGATCATTTTGTAGTCTGGATAGACCGGGACTTTGTAGATGAGATCCTAACATCTTTGACATAATAAAATCAACACAAAGTGTGTCTATTTTGTGAATATTGTCACGACGCCCAAATTCAGGGAATAGCATGCAATATTGATATGTATTGGCAGATCGGCTCAGAAAAATATCTTGAACAGTCTCAGGATTCCCTGTTTCCAAGGTACCCGATGCGACACTCCTGAAGCTCCTTCGAACGATTCGAGGTTCTCAAGATACCAACGATAATTTCTAACCAGGGCGTCCTTGTTCGAATGCAGAGGATCATATCCGAGTACGGTCTCGGCCTTTTCGATCGAAACGAACGAATCCTCGCAGGCCGTCTCATAGACCCATTTGTAAAGGGGCGAAAGCTTGAGCATCTCGAGGAACCGCAGCGTCCAGATCACCGGCGAGGCGGGGAAGCCGATGATGCGGCGGCCGAAGCCGGCGTCGTCGAGGACCGCCTGATAGTCTTCCTTCATGGTGGTGAATTCCCGGGCCCCGATGTTGAACACGTCGTCGACCTTCTCGGCCGGACCGGTCAGGCACAGATAAATGCCTTGGCACACGTCCTCGACGTCGCACAGCTGGTAGCGGTTGTTGCCGCTGCCGATCATCGGGAAGTTGCGGCCGTCCTTGGCCCAGTCGTAGAACAGGGCGAACACGCCCAGGCGCTCAGGTCCGATGAACGACTTGGGTCGGATAATGGGCACGACCATGCCCTTGGCGCGGAAAGCGGCGCATTCGTCCTCGGCCTTCACCTTGGAAATACCGTAGGGGCCGACTCCGTCCAGGGGATCGTCTTCAACCAGAGGATGGTGGTCGGGGATGCCGTAGACAGCCGTCGAGGAAACATGCACCACACGCGGTATGCCGTCGGCATGGGCTGCTTCGAAGACTGTTCGGGTGCCGTCGATGTCGGTGCTGAAGATATCCTCGGCCTTGTACAGAGGCAGGGCCGCGGCGCAATGGACGACAAGGTCGGCGCCTTCCATCGCCCGGTCCACGTCCGCGCGGTTGCGGATGTCGCCGATGACCTCGCGGATGCGGTCGCGCTCCGGGTAGTCGAAGGGCATGAGGTCCAGAGAGGTCACTTCGTGGCCGCGGTCCAGCAGATAGCGCACCAGGTTGATGCCCAGGAACCCGGCGCCGCCGGTCACCATTACCCTCGTTCCGGTCGTCTCATTCACGGTCATATCCTCCGACATTGGTCCGGTTGGGTCCCGTCAGGGGACCGATCGAGACAAAACATGGGGATTGAAGGCAGAAAAGCCAGGAATCAGAGGCCCTTGGCCACGAGAATCACACCGCAGAGGATCAGCCCGACCCCCGCGAACTGGCCCCCGCTCATCTTTTCGCCGAGCATGAACAACGACGCCGAGATGACGATCAAGAACCCCACCGACGTCATGATCGGGTAGGCAGTCGATAGGGGAATCCTCGTCAAAACGTATGAATAGGCCAGCACGTTCACCGCAAAGAGGGTCACGCCCAGCATGACCGGCACGTTGGTCAGGATGGCCAGCAGGGCCTGGCCCGGGTTGGCGAGGTCGATCTGCTGGGTGCGCATGCCGTACTTGATCAGGATGTTGGCGACGGCGTTGGCCAGCAGGGCCACGACCAGGGCGACGTGATGAGTCGACATGAACAGCTCTCCGGGGCTGGGGTTCGGGGAATCATAGGCGGCGGCGGCAGACGCCGTCACGGAATTTTCGTGCAACCCTGCTCTTGTTTTCCCGTAAACCACGGACTTGCAGGTTGACGGCGTCGCTCGCCGTCATTATCTTGCTCCTCGATGAAACGATAAAAGTATAAACGTTTCTCTGTTTCAGTAAGGGAAGTCAGAGATGTGCCCGATGGACCCGGATCGCAAGGCAGAGCTGTTCGCTGCCGCCCTGCCGATCTTCAACCGCTTCGGTTACCGCAAAACAACCATCGAGGAGATCTGCCGTGAGGCGGGTTTGTCCAAACGCACCTTCTACGAGGAGTTCGACGACAAGAAGGACTTCTTCGGACGGCTCGTGCTGCACATGGCCACCGCCTTCACTCTCGAGTGGCAGGAGGCCGTGCGCGATGAAACCTCGGCCGCGGTGCAGATCGAACGTTACATCGATCAGTACATTACCAGCTGCCAGGCCACGCCCATTTTCGCGGTGATCTTCGAGAACGACGAATCCATGCAGGCCGTCGACGAGGCTTTCAACGACGACAGCTGCAAGCCCATGTTCGCCGCTCTCGGCGCCGCCATCGCCATGGGGTCGGCCAGCGGTGAATTCCGACCCGTCCATGCGGTGAAGCTGACGTTGATCATCGGCATGATGATGGACTCGCTCTTCTGCATTCTGCCCCAGCTCTTCAAGAATTCCCGGATCGATGCGGACGAGGCCTTCGTCCGCGAACTCAAGGCGTTCGTGATCAACGGCCTGCTGGCCCGACCTTCGGAAGGATGACGATGAAAACGACGTGGATCAATGGTGGTCTCCTGGTCGTGGCCTTGTGGCTGGCGACGGGGGCTGTAGCCGAGGAGCCGGAACGGGGCGTGATTGCGGCCAGACCCGGCGCCTCCGATGTGCTCGACCTCGAAGCCTGTGTGCGTGAGGCCGTGTCCAAAAACGACCAGCTCACGGCGGAACGGTTCCGTCGCAAGGAACTCGACGGTCAGATGAACCAGGCCCTGTCGACGGGTCTGCCGACCATCGACGTGACGGGTGCCTGGAATCGCTCGCGGGACCCGAGCTTCGCCCTCGACTCCACCTTCGGCGGCGACGGCTCGGGCGAGATCGGCACCAGTCCCCTGGACACACTGCTGGCCGGTTTCGACTTCCTGCCCGACCCCCAGGACATCCCGGCCCAGACCTTCTGGCGCACGAGCCTGAACCTGAGCTGGACCATCAACCCGGTGAAGATCATCGGTGCGGTGGGGGCCGCGGGCCAGGGGATCCGGCGCCAGGAGCTGATCCTTGACCAGACGCGCTTCGCGGTGGAGGAACAGGTCGTATCCGCATACCACGGCATCGTCCTGGCCCAGGAGCAGTCGCGGGCCGTGGAGGCCGAGCTGGCCAACCAGCGCGAATTCCTCGACATCGTGCGGCTGCGTCACGACATGGGTCTGGTCAGTCGGCTCGATACTTTGCAGGCGGCCGTGGCGGTGGCCAACATCGAACCGCGGCTGAGGCAGGCCCGGCAGGGCGTGGGCCTGGCTGGTGCGCAGCTGAACGCGCTGATGGGGCGCGACCCCGAATCGCCTCTGAGCATCCGCACCGAACAGGTAGTGGAACTCGACGAACTCATCAAAGACAAGGCCGTCGCCATGGCCGAGCAGCGCCCCGACGTGGCCCAGCTCGACGTCATGGGCGACCTGTTGCGCCAGAACCGCAAGGCCCAGAAGGCCGACATGCGTCCGTATTTCGCCGTCAACAGCAGCTACGGATATGTAGGGAAGGCCATCAAGGATCTCGACGACGTCGGGCACGACTTCTGGAACGCTTCGGTGTCGCTCAACGTGCCGCTGTTCGACGGTCTGCTCACCAAGGGACTCGTGCAGCAGACCTCGGCCTCGATCCTGCGTACCGAGGCCGAACGCAACGGACTGGTGCGACAGGTGCGCGTTGAAATCCTCGATGTGATCGACGGGTTGATCGCCGCCCGCGAAAACCTCACGGCAGCCGAGCTGAACATGGAACGGGCCGAGGAACTCATCGACACCAGCACCATGATGATGCGCGAAGGTCTGGCCGACTACCTCACCGTGCTGCAATCCGAATCCGGAAGGGCCCAAGCCCGTTCCAATCTGATCCAGGCGCGTTACGACGTGCTCACCCTCACCGCCCAGCTCAAGAAGGCCATCGGCGTTTCGCCCATGCTGCCGCTGACCGCCGTTCCCGGCCTGACCTCGGAGGAATCGTGATGATGTTCGCACGCAAGGGAATCACCGTCGTCCTGACCGTTCTGGTCGCCACTCTGCTGACGGCGGGCTGTGCCCCCGAGCAGCAGGCCGAGGCTCCCGCCGAAGTGGCGCGCAACGTGCGGGTGCTCGATCTCGCGCCGACCGACGTCACGGAATACCTGGAGATCACCGGGCCCATGGCGCCGGTGCGCGGGGCCGTGGTGAGCGCCGAGGAGTCTGGCTCGGTCTTCGCCGTGCCCCACGACAAGGGCGATGTGGTGCAGGAGGGCGACGTGCTCGTGGAGCTGGACCGGCGTCTGCTGGCGGCGGAGCTCGAGGCCGCCCGCGCCAACGTAGAACTGCAGGACTACAGCGCCGCGAAAGTGTCGTCCCTGTACGAGGCCGAAAAGGTGAGCCGGCTCGAACTGCTCACGGCACGCAATGCCGCGGCCCAGGCCCGCGCCCAGCTCGCGGTCGTCGAGCGGCGCTATGATCGATCGGCTGTGGCGGCGCCTTTCGCGGGTCTCGTCACCGACCGCTATGTGGAACCGGGTGAGCTGGTGGCGCCCGGTACGCCGGTGGCCAGGGTGGTCGATCCCTCGGCGCTCAAGCTCGTCGGCGTGGTCACCGAAAGGGACGTGGCCGGCATCGATGAAGGCTCCCAGGTTGAAGTGACCCTCGACGGATCCGACGGCATGGTCGTCGGCGAGGTTGTTTGGGTGGGCTTCGAAGCCGATCCGCTCACGGGCAAGTTCACCGTTGAAATCCGTGTGCCCAACCCCGATGGCGGGCTGCGCAGCGGGGTTGTCGGCAGAGCCAGCATCCGCAGCGCCGAGCACGTCGGTGTGATCGCAGTGCCCCGCGATGCCGTACTGAGTACTCCCGAGGGCCGGGCGGTCTACGTGGTGGAGAGCGACCGGGCACGGCTGCGGTCGATCACCACGGGCGCCGATCAGGGCCTGATGGTCCTGGTCGTCGACGGTCTCGCGGCAGGCGACAGACTCGTGGTGCGTGGCCAGCGTGATCTTATCGAAGGTGCGCTGGTCAAAGTGACCGAGACGACCGACAACGCCGACGGTTCCGCCGCCGGCGATCCCGACGTGATCCGCGACGAGGATTCCCGGGTCCGCGCGAGCGGCGGCGAGGAGGCCGTCCGATGAGGATCACCGAAGGCGCCATCCGCAAGTATCCCATGATCTTCGCGTTCATGGTGATCATCACGCTCGTGGGCCTGGATTCGTACAAGTCCCTGCCCCGCGAATCGAGCCCCGACATCAAGATCCCCTTCGTGCTGGTCATGACGCCCTACTCGGGCGCCAGTCCCGAAGACGTCGAGAACCTGATCACCCGTAAGCTCGAACGCGAGCTGAAGGGACTGGCCGACCTCGAGGAGATGACGAGCACGTCGGTCGAAGGCGCCTCGTCGATCCTGCTGGAGTTCGACCCCAGCATCGAGATGAGCGACGCCCTGCAGAAGGTCCGCGACCGTGTGGACACGGCCAAGCCGGAGCTGCCCGACGATCCCCGCGAGGATCTGATGATCATCGAGATCAGCAGCGACGACTGGCCCATCGTGCAGATCAATCTGGCCGGCGACCTCGATCCGAGCACCCTCAAGGAGGTGGGCGAGGACCTGCAGGAGGAGATCGAGCAGGTGCGCGGCGTGCTCGAAGTCGACCTGACCGGCGGCATCGAGCACGAGGTGCGCGTGGACGTCGACCCCGAACGGCTCTCGTTCTACAACCTGAGCCTGATCGATGTGCAGGATGCCATCTTCCTGCAGAACACCACCATCCCCGGCGGCGAGCTGGAGCTGGGACTCTACAAGTACCAGGTCACCGTGCCCGGGGAGGTGGAGCGGGTCGAGGAGATCCTCGACTTCGTCCTGAACATCGGCGAGGCGACGCCGGTCTATGTGCGCGACGTAGCCGACGTGAGCTTCGGCGTGAAGGACCGCGAGACCATCTCGCGGGTGAACGGCCAGGAGGCCGTCATCCTCTCGGTCAAGAAACGCAGCGGCGAGAACATCATCGACATCGTCGACGCGGTGAAGGCCCTGCTCGCCGAGCAGGAGCCCCTGATGCCCGAGGGCATCGACGTGACCATCGTGGGCGACCAGTCCGTGGATATCCGCCACTATGTCAACGAGCTCGAAAACAACATCATCAGCGGTCTGATCCTGGTGGTCGCGGTGCTGCTGCTGTTCTTCGGCTTCACCAACTCATTGTTCGTCGGCGTGGCCATCCCGTTCTCGATGCTCATCGCGTTCATCGTGCTGCGGGCCTTGGGCATCACTTTGAACATGGTGGTGCTCTTCTCGCTGATCCTGGCGCTGGGCATGCTCGTGGACAACGCCATCGTGATCGTCGAGAACATCTTCCGCCACCGGGGCGAGGGCAAGAGCGCCGCCGAGGCCGCGCGACTGGGCGCCTCCGAGGTGTCGGGCGCCGTCATCGCCTCGACCCTCACGACCCTCTGCGCCTTCGGCCCGATGATGCTCTGGCCGGGCATCATGGGCGAGTTCATGAGATACCTGCCGCTGACCGTGATGATCACCCTGTCGGCGTCGCTGCTGGTGGCGCTGGTCTTCAACCCGGTGCTCTGCGCCCGCATGATGCGCGTGCCGCGCAAGAGCGTGGCCAAGCAGGGCGTAGGCGACAGGCTCATCACCTACGGCCAGACGACCTACAAGCCGACCCTCGAATGGGCGCTGCGCCACAAGGTGCTTGTGCAGGTCGGCATGGCGGTCGCCTTGGTGGTCGTGATGATCCTGTTCGGTATGTTCAACGCCGGCGTGGAGCTGTTCCCCGACGTCGAGCCGCGGGTGGCGTACGTGAGCGTCGAAGCGCCGTCGGGTACCCGCGTCGACGTGAGCGATTCCTACACGAAGGCCATCGAGAAGGTTGTGGCCGAGGTGCCCGACCTCAAGGCGTTCAGCGCCCAGGTCGGCGCCGAGAGCGGCGGCGGCCTGTCCGGCACCAACCAGGCGCCGTCCCACAAGAGCCTCGTGACGATGGAGTTCGTCGACCGCGAGGAGCGCGTCGGTTCATCTCGCCAGCACATCGAGGACCTCCGTGCATCCCTGGCCGGGTTCACCGGAGCCCGCTTGGTGATCGACAAGCAGGAGGAGGGGCCGCCTACGGGCAAGCCCGTGAACATCGAGATCACCGGCGCCGATTTCGAGGTGCTCGGCGAACTCGCCGCCCAGGTCAAGGAACGCATCCGTGGCGTGCCTGGCCTGGTGGACATCGTCGACAACTTCGACCGCGGCCTGCCCAAGATCGAGGTGCGCCCCGACGTGGACAAGGCCGGCCGCTACGGCCTGCGCACCTGGGACATCGCCGGCACCATCCGCACCGCCCTGCACGGCGCCGAGACGGCCAAGTTCCGCGTGGGCGAAGACGAATACGACATCATGGTCCGCTACCAGGAGCCGTTCCGCAAAAAGGTGGAGGACCTCGAAAACCTGAACATCTTCTACGAAGGCGAGCAGGTGCCCCTGTCGGCCTTCGCCACAACCGAGTTCACCTCGGGTCTCGCCTCGATCAACCGCATCGACGCCGAGCGCGTGGTGACCGTCAGTGCGGACGTGGCCGCCGGCTACAACGGCAACGCCCTGCTCGCCGAGGTGCAGCAACGCCTCGCCGACTACACTCTGCCCCCCGGCTACGGCCTGGACTACACCGGCGAGAGCGAGGACCAGGCGGAGGCCAGCGCCTTCATCCAGGAGGCCTTCCTGCTCGCGGTCATGCTCATCTTCGTGGTGCTGATCAGCCAGTTCAGCAGCATCACGGTGCCGCTGGTGATCTTGAGCAGCGTGGTGCTGTCGCTCATCGGCGTGTTCCTGGGACTGATGATCACCGGCACCCCGTTCGGCATCATCATGACCGGCGTCGGCGTGATCTCCCTGGCGGGCATCGTGGTCAACAACGCCATCGTGTTGCTCGACTACATCATCCAGCTCCGCAACAAGGGCATGGACAAGATCGAGGCCATCGTCACCGCCGGCATGACCCGTTTCCGGCCGGTGATCCTGACCGCTGTGACCACCGTGCTCGGCCTGATCCCGCTGACGACCGGCTTCTCGGTCGACTTCAACCGCCTCGTCCACGGCGACTTCGGTCACGCCGTGATCGTGGGCGGCGAGTCGAGCCAGTGGTGGGGCCCCATGGGCGTCGCGGTGATCTGGGGCCTGGTGGTGGCCACCTTCCTGACGCTGGTGGTGGTGCCGGTGATGTACGCGAGTATTGATCCTGTGAAGGACTTCTTCTATCGGATGTTGATCGGGTGGTGGTGGAAGCCGTCGCACGAAACAGAGGACTGATCGTCGATGAGAGTCCAGACGTCTGGACTCTCATACTCCAATGTCGGTGAATTTTTGGATCTTCTCCCGAAAGGCCCCCGCATGAGCGACAACAAACCCGCCGTCGGCACCATCGGCTGGATCGACCTCACCGTCGGCAATGCCAGGGAAGTCCGCGATTTCTACGCCAAGGTCGTGGGCTGGGACATCGATCCCGTGCCGATGGGCGACTACGAGGACTGGTGCATGAGCCCGTCCGAGGCCGACCCCGTCGCCGGCATCTGCCACAGCAAAGGCGACAACGCGAACCAGCCCCCCGTCTGGATGATGTACATCGTGGTGAAGAACCTGGACAAGAGCCTGGCCAACGTGGAGAAGCTCGGCGGTGCGGTGGTCGTGCCCACGAGGGAGATGGGCGAAGCGCGGTTCACCGTGATCCGCGATCCGGCCGGCGCGGTCTGCGCCCTGTATCAGGCCTGAGCGCCCCGAGTCGCATGAGAAAGGGCGCCCCCTATGGGGCGCCCTTCTAATGAATGCGATGAGGTGTCTAACGTCGTCCCGACAGCAACCTCAACAGATACCAGAACATCAGTGCCACCGAAGCGAACAGCTCCAGCGCCGCCGCCACGTACCGGTCGGACGGGTAGTGGTGGATGATCGCCGAGGTGTCGCGCAGGATCGCCAGGCCGGCCACGCCCACCATCAGCACCGAGAACCAGGTGCCCAGATGCATGCCGAACACCACGCTGCCGACGATGGCCACCAGCGCCAGCACGCCCGCCCACTGCAGCAGCGCCGTGTACATCGTGAAGTCGCGGCGCGAGCGGAAGGCGATGGCCGTCAGGCCGGCGAATCCCAGCAGGGTCAGCAGCCCCGCGCTCGTGATTGTGCCGGGGGCCCTGTACTCGGCGATGACCAGCATGGGCACCAGGATGATCGATTCGGCCACCACGTAACCAGCGAGCGCGAGATACTGCGTGCGCAGGGAATGAGCCCGGTGGGCGGCGCCGCGGGCCAGCCAGCCGACGACCATGAACGCGCCGAGGACCATCAGCCAGTTCACTCCGAGCATCGCCGAGGCCATCGTATAAGCGAGGTCGGTCTTGAAGTACCAGACCTCCAGGGCGATCAGCAGCACGATGGCGCCCATCACGTGGTTGTAGACGCGGGGGATGAAGCGTTCGACGTCTTGAGCAGCCGCCTGGGTCGCAGGAGTGCTGAAGAGAGCCGTGTCGTTCTGGGGCCGGAATTCGCTCATCGCGGGCTCCTGTTCGGGTGTGACGGCTGATGAGATAAAGGTGGGGTCATTCTAGAGTCGCGGGCCCCGTGATTCAAGGGTACTCTGAGGCGCGGTGATACCGTAATCCAGCTGCTTGGTTCCATCAAAGACGCCAAGGCATCAACCCGGGAGATCCCCATGCCCCGTCCCATCCACTTCGAAATCCTCGCTGAGAATCCTGAAGCTCTCTACGCCTTCTACGAAGATGTTTTTGGCTGGAAAATCGCCAAGGCCGACGGCCCCCAGGGCTACTGGCTCGCCGGCACCGGCGACGGCCCCGGCATCGACGGCGGTTTCATGGGCGCTCACTTCCCGCAGCCGGTGATCAACACGATCCAGATCGACGATTTCGCTGCGACGAAGCAGAAGGCCGAGGCGGCGGGAGGAGAACTGGTGCTCGGGCCCCATGAAATTCCCGGCGTGGGTACTCACGGTTACTTCAAGGATCCGGCGGGGATCATGTTCGGCGTGATGCAGCCCTTCAGCACGGCGGACTAGCGCCCGGCTGGCGCCTTGCTGAGCACCGTCCACTTCGACACGCTCCAGTTCAGCGGAACGGCGGGTAGATCGCCGCGCCGTTGTGTGCCGACGCCGTAGAGCAGGTCCGCCAACGGCGACGTTGCGCCCAGGGGGGCGGAGCGCACGCCCACGCCTCCGAAGTCGAACACCTCCATCGACGGCAGGGGCTCCTCTGTGGCCAGCACGAAGATCGTGTCGGTGCCGTAGGGCTCACCGACTTCGACCAGGAATTCCTGGCCCGGCTGGCGCAGTACGATCTCCTCGGGAGGCAGTCCCCGCGCCTCGGGCTGGAAGAGTTCGTGCAGCAGAGGAAAACCGTTCCCAAGTTGATCCACAGCAAACACGTAGAGATGGCGGGGCGTCGCCTTGTAGGCCCTGGCCAGACGGGCGAGGCCGCGGCGGCCCGCTTCGTCGGCTCGGAGCACGAGACTCAGGCTCTCGCCGTCGTGGACCGGTTGGTCGAGGTCGCGCAGCTGGCCGTCGGCGCCGCGGAGGCCGACCGGACGGTAGGGGAACGCCGGATCGTCGCCGGGTCCCTGGAGCTGATGCCAGCCGCGGATTCGCGCCAGCCTCGAAGCCTGGTCGGCCAGGGCCGCTGCCGCCAGGCCGTGTTTTTCGTCATCGAAACGAACACCGCGGGTGCGGCGGGGCATGGCGCAGCCGATCGTGTCCTGGGTTGCGGCGCGATTGACCCAGGAACCGAATCCGGAGTCGGGGTCGATCATCAGGAAGTAGTCGGCGCGGCCGAGATCGGAAACGAGTTGGATCCCTCCGGATCGGAGCGTCAGGGCCTCTTCGAGTTTGTCTGCGAGCCCTCTGGGAGGAGGAGCCAGGATCAGCAGATTCAAGGATTCCTGGTAGTGAGCGACCGCGTCGGCGAGGAGATGGTCGACGTCGCCGGGGGAGCCGATCGGGACGTTCAGACCGCCGCCTGTCATGAACCAGCCTTCGGTGGTCGTCATGACCGAATGGGTGGGAAGAGTGACTGTGGGTTCGGACATCGTCAGGACTCGGTGCCTTGAGGCTGCGTTCTGCAGGGCGCGGATCATGGCTGCAGCATCTTCGGTCGGCGTTTGAGGTGGAAGCCAGAACCGCAACGGTTCACCCGGCGGCGGCGCCCAGCGGACGACTTCGTAGAGCGTGCCTGGAACAGGAGCAGGAAGGTCGGCCTGCAAGACCGATGCACGGCCGCCGGTGATGTCGACGGCGTCGATGCGCAGCAGGGGGCCGTCGCCTCCGGATGCGGCCAACTCGCAGCCGACGGCGAGCCCCAGGGCCAAACCGCCGTCCAGGCTCACGACGCCGCTTTCAACGCCGCTCACTGCCACGATTGTACGGGCAACATTGCTGTCGCCTTCTTTCGCTTGTCCAGCAGCGCCGAACAGTGGCGCATTCAGGCTCTCGCCGCGTCCCTCCAGTCCCGGATCCTGGCTTACACCCTGCCAACGCAGCAGACCGCGGGCGGCGGCGAACACGTCGCGGGCACTGGCGTCCACAGGCAACGACGTCAGCGCCCGCTGCAGCGACCAGCTCAAGGCGCCGCGCCGGCCGCCGTCGACGTCGATCTCCTGGGCCCGCTGATGGGATTGCGTGGCGGTGATCATGATCGCCAGGGGATGGCCGGCGGGGTCGGGGGCGCCGTCGGGATCGTCGACCGAGCCGGCTGCCGGCGGCAGGGCGCGGGCCCGCGGCGGGGCCACGCCCCGGGTCACCGAACCGCTGTGGCAGCTGTCGCTCACGAACACAACCCGCACGCCGCGCTCCAACGACTGCCAGAGCAGACGCTTCAATTCCTTGTCGCGGATGTCGGGGGCACCGAGGCAGGCGTCGGCGGGTACGAGGGTTTCGTCCTTGCCGTCGAGCTCGTCCGACGCCGTGTTGCGCACCTGGGAGCCGTGACCCGCATAGAAGAACACAGCCGTATCGCCCGGCTGCGACTGTTCCAGCAGGGTGCGTCGCAGCCCGTCGAGGATGGCGACGCGGGTCGCCTCGCGGTCGAGCAGCACGGCGATGTTGTCGGCGGGAAATCCGAATCGGTGTTCCAGGAGCGACGCCATGGCCCGGGCGTCGTCCACGGCGCCCTCGAGGTTGCCCCAGCCGCCGCGGTCGGGAGCCACGGTGGCCTGCTCTGTTCCGTCCGGAGCATAGAGATTGATGCCCACGACCAGGGCATGGCGCTCGGCGGCGGCGGCTTCCGCCGCCAGGATGGACAGGATCAGCAGAAGAGGAAGGAGGTGCGGCGCGGGGCCGCACCTCCTCGGGAGCACTCGTTTCAGGCCGCGGCTCAACGCCCGCCCAGGAACGCCTGCACGCCGGCGCCCAGCTGCGAACCCTCGAACTGGGCCGTCTGCACGTGGTCCTGAGTGGACATGGTGAAGTCGCGCGACTGTTCGCGGACGCGCAGGGCGATGTCCTCGAAGGTGTCGTTCGGGCCCGCGGCGTCGAAGTTCTTCACGAGGTGGTAGGTGAACACGCTCGCTACGCCGCCGTAGTCGGGCCAGTCGCTGCCGGTCAGGGCCGTCTCGTCGGGAGCGGCGGCGGTCAGCAGCACGTAGTCGCGGTTGCGGGTGACGAGTTCCTTCATGTTCTCGCCCCCGGTGCCGGCCGCCGGCGCACCGCTTTTCACGCCGTAGTACTCGGCGGGCAGGGTGAACTGGTCCTTCATCTGGGCGAAGTTGCGCATCTGCTTTTCGCCGCGGGCGCGGGTGCCGGTGCCCGAGTGGCAGGAATCGAGCATGACGAGCATGCGTCCGGCTTCGATGCCTTCGGCCAGCATGCCCAGCTCGTCGTCGAGGATCACCGAATTCTTCTGGTCGACGGCCCAGATGGCGATGGCCTCGTCCACGCCGTCGTCTTCGAAGTCGAATTCGGCGGCCAGGCCGTAGTTGTCATCCATCTGCAGGCCGTGACCGGAGTAGTAGAACACAGCCGCGCCCGCGGGGCCGGCCTGGCCCAGGTGGCGGGTGAAGGCGTTCATGATGTGCTCGCGATTGGCTTCGGCATCGTGCAGCACGACGATGTTGGCGGGGTCGAAGCCGAAGCGGCGGATCAGGGCGTCCTTCATCACGCGGGTATCGGCGATGCAGCTGCCCAGATCGTTGGCGGTGCCGGGATAGTCGTCGATGCCCACGATCAGGGCGTAGCGGCCGGCGGGATCGCCGCCGCCTGGATAGAGCTGGGCCCAGTCGTGGACCACGGGGCCGGCCGGCACGGGGGGTTCCCCGGTCGTCGTCAACGTGTAGCTGCCGCCGCCGGAGTAGGCCTTGACCTGGATCGTGTAGGTGGCGGTCTGCGGCAGGGTGCCGGTCAGGCGCGAGTTGGCGTCGACGCCCACTTCGATGTCGTCGTTGGAGGCGTAGACGTCCGGGGCGTCGAGAGTACCGGTAAACAGGGAAATCACGGTGTCGAAGTCGTTGGATTCCAGGTGCAGGTCCAGGTATTGGCCTTCGGTTCCGCTCAGGGTGAACAGCTCATAGAGTCGGCCTTCCTGGTCGGTCGAGTCATTGGCGTCGAGGGTGCCGGTGACCACGGTGTCGAACTGAAGCGCACCGCCCGCCGTCACATTGACCGGCGCGGCGTCGAAGGGGGACTCCATGTCGTACTGCAGGAGGTAGCCTCCGGTCTCGCCGGCGACGGCCGTGTTGGCGGCGATGATGTAGGCGCCGGCTGAGGGCATGGTGACGGTCAGGCGGGCGTCGCCGTCGCCGTAGCTGTCGTTGTCCTGGGCGACGAGTTCGGTACCGCCGTCGACGACGCGGTAGAGCAGGATGTAGGAGTCGACGTCGCTGGAGATCATCGAGATCGTGATCTCGGCGCCTGCTTCGGCGGACAGGTTGTAGAGGTCCACGTAGCTGCCGTCGTCGAGCTGCGTGTCGTCGGTCTCGAAGGTGCCGAAGAAGGATTCGGCGGCCTTGGTGGCCAGACCAGGCATTTTAGCGGCGCGGGTTTTGTGCATCGAAACGGCGGCGAGGTCCGTGCCGGCGCTCCAGCCTTTGACTCCGCTCTGTCCCGAGTTGCAGGCGACCGATCCCATCAGGACCACGGTCACAAGAACAATCAGGACGGCGAGGCGAGCGGGATCGATCGATCGCGTGGGGTTCATCGGTTCCTCCCCGTAATGAGAATATAGTAACAAGAACATAGAACCCGGATACCACAGGGAAGCGGCTCAGGTTCCTCAGCTGGCGGTCCCCTTGGCGGCGCCGAATGGATTGTTGCACGGGAGATGGCGGCAATTCAACGACTCCGGCATCAGGCATTTGCTCTATTTCTTTCGTAGTTCCTGTGTGGAGAAGGGGCATTTGCTCGACGAATCGGAGTTGTTCGGATATGCTCGTCGCAGTCAGGAAAGGAGGCATATGAACCTGGAATGGTATATTCGACGCTTGCTGGCGGGATGTGAGAGTGTCGCAGCGCTGATAGGCGATCTCGACATCGCGACCTGGTGTTGGCGCCCCGTGCCCGGGGCCTGGTCCATTCTGGAGATCGTCAACCACATGGCCGACGAGGAGGTCGAAGATTTCCGAATCAGGCTGCGCCTGACCCTGACGGATCCTGTCGTATCCTGGCCTGGAATCGATCCTCCTTCCTGGGTGGAGCAACGCGGTTATCGCGATCGCGATCCGCGCGAGTCCCTCGACCGTTTCCGTGCCGCCCGCGCCGAGTCCCTGGCCTGGCTGTCCAGTCTAGAGGATCCTGATTGGGTGCGGACCTACGAACACCAGAAACTCGGCTCCATCACGGCCGCAGATCTGCTCACGTCCTGGCACGCCCATGATCTGCTCCATCTACGGCAGATCGCTCGACGGCTTTTCGAATATGCCGCAGCGGAATCCGGTGGCGGATCTCCCGATTATGCGGGTCCTTGGTGATCCCGCCGACGACGTCATAGAGAGTCTTCGTTGTTGGGGGGAGAACACTGGACAATACACTGTCTTCGGGTGCGTAATACATTGTGGAGCCGGCGCAGCGCCGCTCCTTCGATCGCATCCCGATTCGGAGGTTATCATGTTTCTCTTCATCATTCCCCTCGCCCTGCTCATCTTCTTCGCCGGCATCCGCATCATCCGACCCACCCACCGCGGTCTGGTCGAGCGGATGGGCAAGTACCGCCGCTATGCGAGCCCCGGCTTCAACTGGATCATTCCGGTCATCGACCGCATGGTGATGATCAACGTCACCGAACAGATGGTCGACGCCCAGCCCCAGGAGATCATCACCTTCGACAACCTCAACGCCCGCGTCGACGCCCAGGTCTATTTCAAGGTCAAGTGCGACGAGGAGAGCGTGAAGAGCTCCCAGTACAACGTGAACGACTACCAGAGCCAGGTCGTCAGCCTGGCCCGTACCACATTGCGCAACATCATCGGCACGCTGACCCTCAAGTCGGCCAACAGCGAGCGCGACAAGATCAACGGCGAGCTGCTCTCGACCCTGGCCAAGGAGACCAACAACTGGGGCATGGAGATCGTGCGCACCGAGCTCAAGGAGATCGACCCGCCCAAGGACGTGCAGGAGACCATGAACAAGGTCGTGAAGGCCGAGAACGAGAAGATCGCGGCCCTCGACTACGCCAACGCTGTCGAGCGCCAGGCCGACGGCGAGAAGCGCTCCGAGATCAAGAAGGCCGAGGGCGTGAAGCAAGGCAAGATTCTGCGGGCCGAAGGCGAAGCCGAGGCCATCCGTCTGGTCAACGATGCGGCCGATCGGTACTTCATCGGCAACGCCCAGATCATGCGCAAAATCGAGGCTGTGGAGGTGGCTCTGTCCCAGAATTCCAAGATCGTGCTGCCGTCGGATTCGGAACTGGTGAACGTGATCGGTGAGCTGGCCGGGGTGATGCCCCTCAAGCGCGATCGCGGCGAATGACCCTGATCCACCCTTGCCCCCGGCGGGGAATCGTCTTCGGCCGGTTTCCCGTCGCGTTTGACGTAGCCATAACATGTTGTGATTTTACAAGATAATGAACAGAGGCAAGACTTTGGATGTTCTCCTGTCAAATATTTGACAAACAAGGTCTTTGGGACCATATCCCCAGGGACGAGATCATGATCGGGCCCCGCGAGGGCCCGCCACCCGGAGGACACCATGGCCGAGCCCACACCTGAGCCGACGAAGATCGAACAGCTCCTCGAGCGTCGCGAACGCCTGTACCTGGGCGGCGGCGCCGACCGTATCGAAAAGCTCCACGCCGCCGGCAAGCACACCGCCCGCGAGCGACTGGCCATGCTGCTCGACCCGGACACGTTCCTGGAAACCCACCTCTTCATGAAGCACCGCTGCACCAACTTCGGGATGCAGGACAAGGAGTTTCCCGGCGAGGGCGTGGTGACCGGCAGCGGCCTGCTCGGCGGACGTCCCGTCTACGTAGCCAGCCAGGACTTCACCGTCGCCGGCGGCGCCGTGGGCGAAGCCACCGCGCGGAAGATCCACGGCGTGATGGACGACGCCCTGAAGACCGGCGATCCCTTCATCTTCATCAACGACAGCGGCGGCGCCCGTATCCAGGAGGGTGTCGACTCGCTGGCCGGCTACGGCGGCATCTTCAACCGCAACGTGCTGATGTCCGGGGTCGTGCCCCAGATCAGCATCATCGCCGGCCCCTGCGCCGGCGGCGCGGCCTACTCGCCGGCGTTGACCGACTTCATCATCCAGGTGCGCCGCGAGGGTCAGATGTTCATCACCGGCCCGTCGGTGATCAAGCAGGTCACCGGCGAAGAAGTCACCGCCGAAGACCTGGGCGGCGTGTACAGCCATACTCATTACTCGGGCGTGGTGCACTTCGAAGCGTCGTGCGGCGCCGAGGCCGCCGAAATCACCAAGCGCCTGCTCTCGTTCCTGCCCAGCAACAACACCGAAGAGGCGCCGGTCTACCCCGAGCTGCACGACGACGAGGTGGGGCCGATTCCCGCCCTCAACTCCATCGTGCCCGACGATCCCCGTCAGCCCTACGACATGCACCAGGTGCTGCGCGCCGTCCTCGACGGCGGCGACTTCATGGAAGTCCAGGAGCAGTGGGCGCCGAACATCATCATCGGCTTCGGGCGCATGGAGGGGGCCACCGTCGGCGTGGTCGCCAACAATCCCATGAACAAGGCGGGAGTGCTCGACATCGACTCGAGCGACAAGTCGTCGCGCTTCATCCGTTTCTGCAACGCCTTCAACATTCCCCTGGTCACCTTCGTCGACGTGCCGGGTTTCATGCCCGGCGTGCAGCAGGAGTACGGCGGCATCATCCGCCACGGCGCCAAGATGCTCTTCGCCTACGGCGCCGCCACGGTGCCCAAGATCACGATCATCGTGCGCAAGGCCTATGGCGGCGCCTACCTGGCGATGTGCGGCAAGGACATGGGCGCCGACCGCGTGGCCGCCTGGCCCAGCGCCGAGATCGCCGTGATGGGGGCCGAGGGGGCCGTGAACGTGATCTACCGCAAGGAGATCGCCGGGGCCGACGACCCTGCTGCCGCGCGTCGACAGAAGCTGGACGAGTACACCGAAGCCTTCGCCAACCCCTACGAGGCGGCCGCCCACGGCCTCGTCGACGACATCATCGAACCCGCCGACACGCGGATCTTCATCGCCCAGTCCCTGGAGATCCTCAAATCCAAGCGGGAGCAGCGGCCCCAGAAAAAGCACGGGCTGATTCCCCTCTAGGAGCACGCGATGTCCGAGTTGCTTGTCCAAAACCTGCCGTTGGCCCTCGTCGGTCTGCTGATCGTCTTTGCGGTGTTGATGATCATCGCCATGACGATCTCGGGCATCCGACAGCTCGACGAAAAATGGCGGCACCAGGAGAAGGCCCGCGATGCCGACGCCTACAACAGAGAGCCGACCATCGACGCGACCACCGTCGTGCTCATCGCGGCCGCCGCCGCCACGGTGCTACGCGGCCGCTTCAGGATCAGCAGCATCCGGCGGCTCATGCCGGCGGACCACAAACGCAGCCCGTGGTCGGCCCAGGGGCGGTCCCAGCTGCAGGGATCCCATCTGATCGAACGCAAGAACGTGCGACACCGTTGACCCGATAGGAGTACGAAATGAAGTTGAAGATCACCGTCCACGGCGTCGCCTACGAGGTCGACGTGGAGGTCCTCGACGCCAAGCGCGACGAGTTCGGCCCGACGGGAGCCCTGCCCCAGATGACGGCGACGCAGGCGTTGTCGGCTTCCGCGCCGTCGTCGGCACCGGTCGCCCAGCAGGCACCTGTTCCGTCGGCCGGAGGCAGCGGCGGTGTGGTGTCGCCCATCGCAGGGACGGTCATCGAGGTCAAGTGCAAGGCGGGGGACGACGTCGCTCAGGGCCAGGACCTGATCATCATCGAGGCCATGAAGATGAACACCGCCATCGTCTCGCCGGGAGCCGGCCGGGTCAAGGCCGTGCTCGTCGGCGCCGGCGACAGCGTGCGCGAAAACCAGCAACTGGTCGAGTTCGAGTAGGCCATGGACGTTCTCTGGGAATTCCTGCAGGTCGGCGCCCTGGGCAACTTCAGCTGGGGCAACCTGGTCATGCTCATCGTCGGGTGCCTGTTCATCTACCTCGCCGTGGTCAAAGACTACGAGCCGCTGCTGCTGGTGCCCATCGGCTTCGGCATCCTCGTCGGCAACATTCCCTATTCCGAGGGCATGAACATCGGCGTGTACGAGGAAGGCAGCGTGCTGTCGGTGCTCTATCAGGGCGTGAGCAAGGGATGGTATCCGCCGCTGATCTTCCTGGGCATCGGGGCCATGACCGACTTCAGCTGCATGCTCTCGAATCCGCGGCTGATCATGCTGGGCGCCGCGGCGCAGGCGGGCATCTTCATCACGTTCTTCGGAGCCCTCGCCATGGGGTTCGCGGTGAACCAGGCGGCGGCCATCGGCATCATCGGCGGCGCCGACGGTCCCACGGCCATCTTCCTCGCCTCGCAGTTGGCGCCGGAGTTCCTGGGACCCATCGCCATCGCCGCCTATTCGTACATGGCGCTGGTGCCGGTCATCCAACCGCCCATCATCAAGCTGCTCACCACGCGCGAAGAACGGCTGATCCGCATGAAGCCCTCGCGTCCTGTGAGCAAGCGCCTGCGGATCACCTTCCCGGTCGTGGCCTTCCTGCTGTCGGCCATGATCGCGCCGGGGGCCATCACGCTGCTGGGCATGCTCTTCTTCGGCAACCTGCTCAAGGAAAGCGGCGTGACCGAACGTCTGGCCAAGACGGCGCGCAACGCCCTGATCGACACCATCACCATCCTGCTCGGTCTCTGTGTGGGCACGAGCACCGATGCATCGGTGTTTCTCACGCCTTCGTCCATCAAGATCTTCGTGCTCGGCGCGGCGTCGTTCGCCGTGGCCACGGCCGCCGGCATCCTGTTCGCCAAGGGCATGAACCTGGTCTTCAAGGACAAGATCAACCCGATCATCGGCGCGGCCGGCGTATCCGCCGTGCCCGACTCGGCGCGGGTCTGCCAGATGGTGGGTGCAAAAGAGGATCCGCAGAACTTCCTGATCATGCATGCCATGGCTCCCAACGTGGCCGGGGTGATCGGCTCGGCGGTGGCTGCGGGTGTCTTTCTGTCGAGTCTCGTCGAATAGGTTCCCGTTTTCTCACGGTTTGTCCCTCGCTCCATCTCGGCCTACCATGTGTGCCGACCCGAATGATGGAGAGTACAGATGGAGTGGATGGACATTCTGGGATATGCGGCGTCGGTGCTGGTTGCCGTGTCGCTGACGATGAGTTCGATCGTGAAACTGAGAGTGTTGAATCTCATCGGCGCCGTAGTCTTCGCGATATATGGCTGGTTGGTGGGAGCACATCCCGTTCTTGTGGTGAACGGTTTCATCGCCGTGGTGAACGTGGCCTACCTCCTGCGGATGAGGCGGCTGGAAGATACCTTCGAGCTGTTGGAGATATCTCGGGCCGACAATGCATACCTGGGGCGTTTTCTCGATTTTCACGCCGGCGACATCGCCCGCTTCTTCCCCTGTTTCGAGCGCCGGAGCCTCGAGGGCGCGACCATCGTCTTCATCTTGCGCAACATGCTTCCGGTCGGCCTGGTGGTCTGCCGCCGCGACGGCGACGACGTCGTCATAGGGCTCGACTATGTGATTCCCAGCTATCGCGACCTTCAGTGTGCCCGTTTTTTTTATCGCGATCGTCGTGCGGATTATCTCGACGGCGGTTTACGTCAATACACGGCGCACGCAGCTGGAGAAGAACACCGCCGCTATCTCGAGACCATGGGGTTCCGGCCGGACGCCCAGCGAGGCGAGGGGTTCTACAGCTTGGGTCTGACCGGCTGAAGTTCCGTCCCCGGGAGGCTCGAAAGCTCTCCCACATGGATCAGGACGTTGTTTTCTTAACGTTGATGGACGAACCCCGAATTCTCCTCACAAATGATCGATGTTCTAACCTGATGATCCCGAATGAGATAAGCAACAATGAGATCCATTTCCAAAAAACTGTAAGTTGTGAAATATGAAGACGCTGTCTATTCAGGTATAATCCTAGTAATCGACTAGGTGTAGAGTGATCGTATTAATGATATATGATATTCGAAACGATGTAACACCCATGAATTCAATGGGGATTTTGGATCTGAACTTGATTTTGCATTCGCATTGAGCAACCTAGGGACTAGAACGTCGAGTCCACGATCTCATGTTGGAGGCCATCATGGCGGTACCTGTGATTCGATCCCTGCTCTTGCTAGTCCTTTTGACTGCTCCGGCTCTCGCACAGGACTTCACGGCGGCGGACTGTGCCGACTGTCATACCGATACCGGCGGAGACCCCGTCGAGGTCACAGCCGACCATCTTCTCGGAGGAGTCCACGAAGGGCTCGACTGCATCGAATGCCACGCAGACATCGTGGAACTGCCCCATGCCGAGAAGCTGGCCCGCGCTGCCTGTGACGGATGTCATGAAGATGTTTCGGACGAATATAAAGTGCATGGTCGGGCTGTTGTCGGAGTTTCCGAGCACATTCCGGTCTGTTCGGATTGTCATGGTACTCACTTGATCCTACCGTCATCAGACCGCCATGCCTTGACCAATCCCATCAACCTGCCCAACACCTGCGGCGTGTGTCACGAAGACTCGACCCTGACCGACGATCTCAACATCAAGTTCAGACACCCGATCCGGGTCTACAGCATGAGTGTCCACGGCAAGGCGGCGGCCGGTGGATTGTATCAGGCGGCTAGCTGCAACGACTGTCACTCAACGGGCGGCAGCGCCCACCGGATCCTGCCACCTAGCGACGCCAGGTCCTCCATCGCCCACTTCAACATCCACGAGACCTGCGGCCAGTGTCACAACGCCATTTCGCAGGACTATCTAGTGGGTGTTCACGGTCAGCTCCTTAAGCGCGGCGAAGTCGACACCCCCACCTGTACGACGTGCCACGGCGAACACGGAATTTTACCGACCCAGGATAGCCGCTCTCCTGTCAGTCCCTATCGGCTTGCCGAGGCGACCTGTACACCGTGTCACGAACTCGCGAGTCTCAACGAGAAATACAATCTACCCACCGGGCGGCTGCAGTCCTTCGTGGATTCTTATCACGGCTTGAAGAGCAAGGCGGGCGACAAACAGGTGGCCAACTGCGCTTCATGCCACGGCGCCCACCTGATCCTGCCTTCGTCCGACCCCCGTTCTTCCGTGAACCTGGCCAACCTGCAGGAAACGTGCGGCCACTGCCACGAAGGCATCGCCGAAGACGTCGCGAGCCAGAGGATCCACGAGACGGCCACCGGACACCGTACCGGCATCGCCAACGTCGTGCGCATCATCTACCTCGTGCTGATCTTCAGCGTGATCGGCGGGATGATCGTGCATTGGCTCATCGATCTGGCCAAACAGATCCACTCCGTTCTGAACAAACGTCCCCAGGTGCGTCGAATGACTCCCGGAGAAGTGTTCCAGCACACGATTCTGGCCCTGTCGTTCTCGGTGCTCGTCGTCACCGGATTTTCACTGCGCTTCTATGATGCCTGGTGGAGCCAGCTCTTCTTCGGGCATGAGGGCGGATACGCTGTCCGCGGCGTCATTCACCGCGGATCGGCCGTGTTGATGATCTTTGGCGCCATCTGGCACACTTTGTTCATCCTCCTCACGGCTCGCGGCCGCGATTTCCTCAAGGACATGACGCCGACCTGGACCGACGCCGTGCAGGTGTTCCAGAAGCTCAAGTTCAATCTCGGCTTCAGCAAGGACGCGCCTCAGTTCGGCAGGTTCTCCTACGTGGAGAAGGCCGAGTACTGGGCGTTGATCTGGGGAACCGTGGTGATGGTGATCTCCGGTTTCGCGCTGTGGTTCGACAACAGGGTCGTGCATCTCGTGCCGCGGGGCTTCCTGGACGTGATGCTTGTCATCCATTACTACGAGGCCTGGCTGGCCTTCCTGGCCATCCTTGTCTGGCACATGTACGCCACGGTGTTCAATCCCGAGGTCTATCCCATGAACCCGTCTTGGATCAACGGGATGATGCCCCAGGAGATGTACCAGCACGAGCACCCGGGAGTGAAGCTCGTCGAGCAGCGCCATACGGTCAGGACCAGGGTCGAGGCCGAAGGCGAACTCATGGCCGGTCGTGAGATCGTTGAAGGGACCGAGACGGACAAGAGGGATGGCCCGACCAGCTGATTCATAGTGCCGTCGCAGGACAAGAAAAGGCCCCCGGCTGCAAGCCGGGGGCCTTTTCCGTCAGTTCGATTCGAACTACTCGGCGGCGGGAACCGGGTGCTTGATCTTTTCCCAGTACGTCGCGTAGTCGAAGCCCTTAAAAGTCGGGCTCTTGTCGTTGTGACACTTCACGCAAGTCGTTTCGTCGGCAACGAGCATGCCGGCGGCGACGGCTGCGTCATGATCTTCCATGACCTTCTTGGACTTGTAGGCCGAGCCGGCTCCGTGGCAAGCTTCGCAGCTCACACCCTCGGTCAGTTCGTACTTGCCGGTCGCGTTCACGGCGGCGCCGGTGAAGTGCTGGGTCGTGTGGCATCCCAGACAAGTGGCCTCTTCCCAGGGGTTGCCCAGGCCCTTCTCGGCGGCGATGGCGACTGCCTTCTCGCCCTTGAGAGTCTCGAAAGCACCGGCGTGAGCGGAGGCTTCCCAGATCGCGGCCTGGTCGCCGGTCTTGGCCTTGTGGCACATCATGCATTTGGGAGCGCCGATGATCTCGGGATCGGCGGCGAAGGTGGCGGTCGCGGCAGCCATGGTAACCAGGGCGAGCGCGAGGATCAGGCTCATGCGCTTCATCATTCCTCCTTGGACTCGTCGTCGTCGGCTGGGCCGACGGAGTGGGCAGACGTGAAGTAGTTCGACAGTTCACATCTTAGCGATCTGGCTGCGGGCTCCCAAAGAAAAAAATGACAACTTCATGACGTTCCGGGAGCAGCAACGGAGAGACTGTTACGCAATTCACGAAGTGTCAAGGACATCCGGCACTCTGCTGCTCTCCTGGATCGGTCCGGATCTCGACCGGCTCATTGAACTATGATATAATGCCGTAAGTTCCCGGGCGTGCAGTCTTGGGGTCGGCTATAAGCGACTAAATAACTATGGTTTAACGAGGAGTTGCCTGATGAAGTGGGTTCTTGCCTGTTGTCTGTGCCTGATCATCCCCGCCCTGGCACAGGCGAACCCGACCTTTCTCTGGTCCGATGCGTATGACGGCGGCGGCCTCTACGACGACCATGGCGATGTGGTCTGCATCACTTCGGACCAGCACCTGGTGGTTGCCGGCAGCAGCCACGACGGCATCGACGGTTCGGACATGCTGGTGCGCAAGCTCCATCGCGAGACCGGCGCCGAACTCTGGTCCCGGCGCATTCCTGCGTTCGACACCTCGGACATGGCGGTCAGCGGCGTCGCTTGCGACGCGGCAGGGGATGTGATCGTCGGCGGCCACATCCTGGGTTGCGTTGGCTGAGGCCACGGAGACGATATCGTCGTCGCGAAGCTCGACGGCGGAACCGGAGAGGTTCTCTGGTTTCAGCATTATGCTTCAACAGGTGATGAAAACGAATCGACCTACGGGATGACCCTCGATGGCTCCGACGACATCGTGATCGCCGGGCGCATGTTCGTGACCGGACGCGACGACGAGCTGGTCACCATCAAATTCGCCAATGCCGACGGTGCACCTCTATGGGAGGCCAAGGAGGGTGGGGCCGCCCGCATGGACGACCGCGCCTTGGGCGTCGCTGTGGGAAACGACGATTGTCCTGTCGTCTCGGGCCTGGTCCAGAACGCCGACAACTCGGCGACCCTGATGATCGTGAAGTACGACGGCGCCAACGGCGGCGCTCTCTGGGCCCGCAACGAATCGGGTCTGGTGAACGATCAGAGCGGAGACGGCTGGGTCTGCGTGGATGAGGCGGGCGATGTGATCGCAGCCTGGAAGGAGTGGGGCGGCGCCACGTCCTACGACATCGCCGTGGCGAAATACGACGGCAGCGACGGCACGCCCGTCTGGTCGGTGTCCTACAACCACCTCGGCGCCAGCGCCGACGACCCGTCCGAGATGATCCTCGACGACGCGGGCAACCCGGTCCTCGTCGGCTCAACGGCGGGCGACTACCTGATCGTTAAGCTCGACGGCTCGAACGGTGCGACCGTCTGGAGTCAGAGCTATGCAGGGCCGCAGGGCTGGTACGACGTGGCCAACGCCGTGACCTTCGCTCCGAACGGCGACATCGTCGTGACGGGGTTCAGCGACGGGACCGGCACGTCGTGGGACGTCGCCACCCTCGGTCTCGAGCCCACCATCGGCAAGATAAGATGGGTCGAGCGCTGGGACGGCGTCGATCACATCACCGACGAGGGACTGGCGCTCACGATCGACTCCCTGGGTCGGCTCTACGTAAGCGGGTATTCCTATACCGAGGCGCAGGGGATGGATCAACTCGTCCTCGCCTATCAGTTGACTGTGGGGACCGGGGTGGGCCAGTTGCCCCCGGCTGTCGTCGTGCTCGAGGGATACCCGAACCCCTTCAATCCCAGGATCACCCTGAGTTATGCTCTTGAGGTCGAAGGCCCGGCGCTGCTGGAGCTTCTGGACATCAAGGGGCGCCGCGTGGTGAAGCTGATCGACGGTTTTCTGCCTGCTGGGCGGGGCTCGATCGTCTGGCAGGGACTCGATGTCGGGGGACACATCGTTCCCTCCGGCACGTACCTGGCGCGGATGCGCAGTGGATCGAGTACGACCACGACTAAGATCACGCTTTCCCGCTGAACACGTCGTCTCCGGACGACGAAAGGCCCGCTCCTTATGGAGCGGGCCTTCGATCAACGGGGGACTGGCGTGCTCATCCCCGAGACTAGCGTTGGACCAGTCGGATATCCCCGCTGAAGGTCGAGATCTCTATGTTCGCGCTCCCGCTTCCGGCGGTGAACTGAAGCTCTTTGCCGGGTGCGAACTTGCTGGTGCGTCGGGCTTCGGGGCCGAACGCGTTGTCGATGTCGCCGCTGAAGACTTCGATGTCGAATTCGGCGCTCACATCGGACGGTAGCCGCAAGGTGATGTCGCCGCTGTGACTGTTGATCTCCCAGTCGGCGTCTGCGGCAGGGGCGACTTCGATGTCGAGATCGCCGGAGACGATGTTGAAACTGAAGTTCTTCAACACGTCGCTGTGCACTTCGACTTCACCGCTCACCATGTTGACTTCGAGGGTGCCTCGAACGCCACGCACCTCCACATAGCCGCTGATGCAGCTGACTTCCACGACGTCGGTGTCGGTGTCGATGAACACGTCGCCGCTGACTGTGGAGGTCGTGATGCCTGCGGTGTCCCCGACGATGCGGATGTCGCCGCTGACGTTTTCGGTTTCGAGCAGTCCGTGGAACTTACTCACGTCGATGTCGCAGCTCACACCCTTGAGTTCGAGCCGGCAGCCCTCGGGCACGCGGATTTCGAGGACAGACCCCTTCTTGATGTTCAGGTTCTTCTTCTTCGGGTACTTCACCTTGATCTCGAGATCGTCGCGATCGCCTTCGATATCGAGCTTGTCGGCCTTCTCGTCGAGGGAGCCCTTGATCTCGACCTCGTTGCGATCCCAGCCGACGACGGTGATCGATCCGGCGAGGTTGTCCACGACGATCTTAGCGTCGCTGTTCACGTCGCGTTTTTCGTCGATGTCGCCGCCAGCCAGGGCCGGGATGGCGAGGATCGCCAGGAGCATGATTGCCAGCATGGTCTTTGCGTTGAGCTTCATCATTCATCTCCCTTTAGGGTCGCGCCGCACGGCGAACAAGCCGTTGCAGCAGGTCGATCTTCTTCTGATACCCGTCGGCCAGATGCCGAAACTGCTCCGGTGCGTCGGCCACGGCGTCGAGGGCGATCTGGGTTTCGCGGATGGCGTCGTCGATGGCGTTCATGCCGTCGGTCATGGCGTTGCGGCCGGAGATGTCGAGTCTGCTGTTGTCGCTCGAAAGAGCCAGCTCTCCATCGTGACGCACGGTGTCGTAGGACTGCGTCAGATTCTTCAGCGGGCCTACTTCGCCGTCGCCACGGGTCCAGATCAGGGCGAAGGCGAGGACAGCGGCGACGGCCCAGGTCAATCGCATGGTCCAGGCGTGGCGGTCGATACCTTGGAACGATGAAGTGGAATCGCCGAGCCGGACGTCGATGGCGCCCCACAGATCGTCGTCGGGTGCGATGCTGAGTGGTAGATCCTGGGCGGCCGTACGCAGAGCGTGCAGTGCGTCGACATCGGCGGCGCAGGTCGCACACTCGGCGAGGTGCAGGGCCACGTCGTCCTGCCGGTCGGCCGGGAGTTCGTGATCGACGAAGTCGTGAAGGAGTTCGCGGATATCGTCGTGTCGGTTCATCGCAGGACCTCCCGCAGCAGTGCCCGGGCGCGGTGGAGTTGGGATTTGACGGTGCCGAGCGCGACGCCCGTCATCAGGGCGATCTCGGTCTGGCGGTATCCCTCGACCTCGTGGAGCACGAAGACCGTGCGGGCGCCGGGAGGGAGGGTGGCGAGGGCCTTTTCGAGATCGAGGCGGGTCGATGTCCGGTCGTAATGGACAGAGGAACGGTCGCCGGGGTCCTCGCCGTCGGCGATTTCGAGCAGGGCCCGCCGCCGCCAGGCCCGCCGGTGATCCAGGACGACGTTCACCGTAAGACGGTGCAGCCAGGTCAGCAGCTGACTGTCGCCGCGATAAGACCCGAGGTGCTGCCAGGCGCGCACGAAGGCGTCCTGGGTCAATGTCGCGGCTTCGTCGCGGTCGTCGCAGAGCCGCAGACACAGGGCGTAGACCCTGCTCACGTGAAGTCGGTAGAGCTGCTCGAACGCGGCGCGATCACCGTTGCGGGCGCGATGGACGAGAAGGGACACGTCGGGGGCGTTGAACCCGTCGTGTCGTTCCTCGTGCATTCGTTCAGCCCTGGCCTGCATGACCGTCTCCATGATTTGGGTCCGGGGTCCTTGCGCCCCCATGCAAGTCCTTGGACGGATGATGGAGGAGAAAGGTTGGAACCGGGAGCAGAAAAAAAAGGGGGCGCGGACAAACCGCACCCCCCGGGCCCGCGAACAGCCGGGCTATTTTTCAGGAGCTTTGATCTTCAGGCCCTCTCCCGAGAACACGATTTCGGGAGCGTCCATGTCGCCGGACATCATGCCCGAGGAATCGAGCTTCCACACACAGGTGCGGCCCTCGACCTGCTGGGCGTTGTGCCTGATGATGTCTCCGGGCACGGTAATCCGCCAGGAGATGATCATTTCATCGGCACGGCTCATGAGTACTCCCATGAGCTCCATGGAGCGGGCGACGTTCTTCATGGCGGCGCCCATGTCTTCCATGTCGTCCATATCGGGCATGATTTCCTCGTAGTCATCCTCTTCTTCGTCATAGGTGCCGGCTGTTTCCACTTCGCCGAAATAATAATTGCCGTCAGGCAGGCGCCTCAGGCCCATGGCGCCGTCGCTGCCTCCGGCACTTTCCAGGGCGGCCTGCAGGCCGTCGATGTCGTCGAAGGCCAGGCTCATGCGGATGACGCGGCTGCCGTTCTCGACTCCGTTGGTGTAATCCTTGACCTTGACGCCGAGGGGCGTGAGCTCGGATTTCATCTCGCTGATATCGAAGCCGTCGTCGAACAAGGGGGGCATGCCCATGTCCTGGTCCTTTCCGGCGTCGAGAGTGGAAAGCTCCTTGATGGCCTCCTCCACATCGAGGGGCACGGTGTAGGTGATATCCAGCGTGCCGCTGCCGTCTTTGTCGATCACGGCCGCCGATTCGAGCTGCAGACATCCCGTCGTGGCCAATGCGAGGGCCGCAAGGCCCAAGGCGAAGATGCGTTTCATGATTTCCTCCTCATGATGGATCGCGTTGCCGGGGTCGCCCCCTGGCCGCCCACAGTGGGCCAAGTCGTCGCTGAGATCAAGGGGTCCGTCGCCAGGCCTCCGGCAGCATGTCGGGAGGCAGGACGGCCGTCGGTCTGCCGTTCCAGGCGGACAGGGAGCCCAGCATGGCCATGTCCGGGTCGATCTCCAACTCCGAGTCGGTCGTCGGAATTCCAGCCAGCATGGGAAGGGACAGGCTGAACGCGCCGCGCAGTCCGGGAATCGGCAGACCCATGCTCGGCATCTCGAAAAGCTGGCGTGGTGGGTATTCGACAAGGTTGATTTCTTGATCCGGGCTGAGTCCGGCCAGTTCGCGGGCACGGTGCACGGCGTCGAGAAGGCCGCCGAATCCATCACAGAGGCCGAGATCGACGGCGTCGCCGCCCATCCACACACGGCCGCCGGCGATACGGCGCACCTCCTCGGCTTCCATGCCGCGGCCCGCGGCCACGGCCTCCACGAAGCGGTCGTACATATCCAGGATGCTTGTCTTGGCGTAGTCGGATTCCTCGGCGGTCATGGGCCGTGAGGGTACGTCGAAGCCCACAGGGTAGCGGACATTGCGGAACAGGTCGGCATGCTTGCCGCGGGAGACGCCGTCGGCGTTCACACCGATCTTATCATGAAGCTCCTTGTCCCACAGCCAGCCCGCGATCACGCCGATGGAACCGGTGATCGTCACCGGTGTGGTGAGGATTTCGGTGCCGTTCATGCTGATCCAGTAGCCTCCGGAAGCCGCCACGTCCCCTTGACTGACGATGACGGGCTTGCCGGCCTCGCGCAACTGGGTGATCGCGTCGGCGATGAGATCGCTGGGCAGGGGGTCGCCGCCGGGGGAATCGGCGCGGAGCACGACCGCCGCCACGTTTGGATCCGCGGCGAGGCGTCGCATATAGGCGCTTGTGGCGCGGCCCCGGATGCCTGAATCCATGGCGCATTCGCCGAGGGCGTAGACAACGGCCACGACGGGAGGCTCGCCCCAGCGTTCGTCTTGATGAGTGCGGAACCACAACGGATTCGCGCCGACCAGGACTGCGTTCTTCTCTTCGGACAGCCGGCGTCCCAGTCCGGACCAACGGCCGGTGCGGTCGACGAGGCCGGCTGCCACGGCGTCCGTCGCCGACAGCAGGGGATCGTCATCGACGGCGGCATCGTAGGCCTCGCGGTCGAGGGCGCGGCCTTCGGTGACTGCTTCTCGGATGCCCTCGTAGATCACATCCACGATGCGGCCGCGCTGCTCACGGTCGGCGTCGGACATGGCCTCGAGGCTCAGGACCTCCACCGCCGTCTTGTGATCGAAGTACTGGAGGGCCTCGAAGCCGAGGCCGAGGTTGTCGAGCAGGCCCTTCATGTAGGTGCGGCTCAGGTCGATGCCGGGCAGCGTGAGTCCGCCTTCAGGGTCGATGGTCACCTCGTCGGCTGCCGTGGCGACGGCGTGCAGGAGCATGCCGGCGCGGTCGAGGTGCACGATCACGATCTTGCCCTGCCGACGCAGTTTCAAGAGGCTGGTCCGCATTTCCCAGAGCAGCGAGGGACGTCCCGAGAAACCTGCCAGGTTCAGGGCCACGCCGTCGACGTCCTGGTCGTCGGCCGCGGCTTCGAGCACCCGGGCGAGATCGAGCCAGGCGAGACGGTGATCGTCGAACCACTTGTATTTCTGATAGGTGAGGACACGGCCTTCGAGATCCAGAGCGACGATGCGCGGGTTGTCGCCCCCGGGCACGAGTCCGTCGGGAAGTCGAGCCGGAGCGCGGGGGCCGTCGGTCTCCACCAGGTAGGAGGTGAACATCAGTTCGCCGTCGGGATCGTAGGAGGATGTTCCGTGGTAACCGGCGCCGCCGAAGGTCAGGCCGGCGGCGAAGGTGAAGCGAAGATCGTCGTCGGCCGTTTCGCGCAGACGCAGGCCGAGCTGGAGTCCACTGACAGGTCGCAGAGAGACGCCGGCTCCCCACGAACCCTGGTCGAGTCCTTGGCCTTCACGCACGGCATAGTCGCCGAAGAGCGTCAACCAGGGAAGCCCGAAGGGGCGCACGCCCAGGTCCACCAGGCCTTCCCGGGCCGGGGATTCCACGGAAAAGACGGCGTTCAGGCCGAGGCTCACGCTCCGTCCCGGGCGGTGGAGAGAACTCAAGACCAGGGCGCGTTCACGACCCACGGCGTCGGCGTCGCCGCTGGACCAACGCCAGGCGACAGCCGCTGTGCTGCGGCGGTTGCCGCGGGCCAGTCCCAGCTGCCAGTCGGTTACACCGAGGGCACCACCGGAACTCAGGTAGGTGCGATGCTGAACGGCGAGGCCGATGGTGCGGCCCATGGAGAGGCCCCAGTTTTCCAGTCCGCTGCCCGTGACATCCCGGTCGTCCCACCAGAACGCGGCGCCGGAGCGATCGGTCGCCGCCCAAGCCGCCGGCAGGACGAAGGCGCCGGCGGCCCCGCCCATCACTCCTGGCGAGGTGGGCAGGAATTCGGTCTCGGTGGCGTAGTCGGGCAAGGCGCCGTCGCCGGTCTGAGCGGCGAGGGGGACGGCGATCGATAGGCAAAGCAGCAAAACGGCGAGGAAACGCACGGGTACCTCCGCGTGGGTTTGGGATCATCATTGTGCCGTGGAGCATAACGGAGCATATTGGTCGATACCACCTGAAACGATGGAGGGAGCGGCGCCGTGAAGCGAATCATATGCGATGGACTGGGCACGACCCTGTGGATCCTCGGTGCGGTCGCCGTCGTGGCTGCGGCCTTCGCCATTTGAGACCGCCTTGTTCAGCCTCGACTCCGCCCGCATTTACGGCTTCATCTCGCTCATATTTGTTCTGAACCGTGTCTTCGAGGTTTTGGGGTGGAGCAATTCCGCTCTGCGGTCCTGGCTCGACGATGTTCTCGTGTTGCCGTTGGCTCTCGGCTTCGCACTTTGGGTTCACCGACGTCGGGGACGGTCGCCGGAATGGACGATTCCCGTTTTCCAGGTGATCCTGGCGGTCGTTCTCTACTCCGTATTCTTCGAGATGATCTTGCCTGTCTTCTCGACGAGGGCGACCTCCGATCCGTTGGATCTCATCGCCTATGGGGCTGGGGGAGTGCTGTTCCACTTCGCCTTGAACCGACCGGGCCAAACCCTAGACTACGAGGAGACCATGTGAACGCCAACGTCGAGATCAAAGCCCGCGTCTCCGATCCAGTAGGCTTCGCCGAGCGTGCCGAGCGATTGTCGGGGGGAGGTCCCGAGATTCTCGAGCAACAAGACGTCTTCTTCGCTTCATCTCGCGGTCGGTTGAAGCTGAGAACCATCGACGGACAGGCCTCGGAGCTGATCGCCTACTCCCGCCCCGACCTCGACGGCCCGAAAACCTCGAGCTATGTCGTGACGCCCGTGGTCGATCCCGGCGGTGTGCGTGAAGCGCTTGCTTCGACGCTGGGCGTGGTCGGAACCGTGTGCAAGACGCGTCATCTCTCTCTGGTGGGACGTACACGGATCCATCTCGACGAGGTGGTGGGACTGGGTTGGTTCATGGAATTGGAAGTCGTGCTGAAGCCCGGGGAGGATCCCACCGCCGGCGGCCTGGAAGCTCGCCGTCTGATGGCGGCTTTGAACATCGACGACGGCGATCTGGTGGATCGGGCCTATGTGGATCTCTTGAAGGAGCAAGCATGAGTTTCTACCGTGATTTCGCCGAAGTCTACGAACGAGTGTTTCCGGTACGCGAGGCAGTGGTCGCGGCCGTGGTCGCCCGGCTCGGTACCGGTGCGTCGTTGGTCCTGGACGTGGGGTGCGGTCCCGGTCATCTGTGCGCGAGATTGGAACAGGCGGGACACTCGTGCACGGGAATCGATCTTGATGGCGCCATGATCGAGCGGGCGAAAGGCTTGTATCCCGATCTCGACGTGCGCGAACTGGACATGCGACGAGTCGGCGACGTGGGCGGCGTGTACGATGCGGGTCTTTGTCTGGGCAATGTGTTGCCACACTTGGATCGAGTGGACGCCAAGGGATTCTTGGGCTCCCTTCACCATGAGCTGTCGCAGTCGGCACCGTGGATCGTCCAGACCGTGAATTTCGACCGTCTGTCCGGAGAGGACCGATGGACGTTCCCCCCCCTCGAGGTGGGGGACGGCTTGATCTTCGAGCGTCGATACGAAGGACTCGGGAACGAGCGTTGCCGCTTCATGACGCGGCTGCATCGCCACGGCGAGGAACTGTTTGCTGGAGACGTGCCGATGACGCCCTGGACGATCGCGGAACTCCACGATCTCCACCGCGATGCCGGCTTCGAGCCGGAGACCGCTGCCGCCGATGCAGCAGGGTCACCTTACGATCCCGCGACATCGATGGGACGCTGGCTCGTGTATCGTCGGGATTGACCTACTTGAGGTGTTCGGACGAAAGCCAGTCCTCGTTGAACACCGATTTCTTCATGGCCTGATATCGTTCGGCCTTCATCATGGCGTGTCCCATCGTCGCCCAGGGCTTCAGATCCTGCCATCGTTGTTCCCAGAGCAGCCCGGACCGGGCAAGGACGCCGGCGTCCGTCGTGTCTGCGGGGGCGCGGAACAGTTGCTCCCAGCTCGGAAGCGGCACCTCGAGCACCACGACCTCGTCGGACGGGTGCGGTCCGTCCCAAACTTCCAGGGCGCGGCCGGCGATCCATTCTCCCCATAGGGAGCGGAAGGCATCGGGTTCAGGAGAAGGGGGCTGGTCGTCCTTGGGATCGGGCTCGTCCATCTCGATGACTTCGGTCATCACATCGAGGGCCGGCATGACGACCAGGACGCGGGAATCGAATCGGTCGTCGTGGCGCGGCAGGAGGTCCCCGACCGGATAGTAGCGTGCGGCCCCTGTTGCGAGCAGCAGGAGCAGAATGAAGGCCGCGAGGATGGAGAGCGGCCAGCGCCAGGGGGTGCGGAGTGATTTCATGATGGCACCGCGCCAACTTACACCAAGGAGCCGTTGCGGTTCCCCCATAGAATGTGGAATGAAAACGGCGCGACCCTCAGGGCCGCGCCGTTGCTTCAGATCGCGGATCGGATCTACTTCTTCTCTTTGAGTTCCTCGAGCATGGCCCGGAGTTCCTCGACATCGGCGCGCAGGTTCTCCATCTCATCGGACTCGCCGCCGTGGAAACGGCGCATGAGGACCTCGTGATCGCCGTCGCCGTGCATGAGGTTCTGGAGGTGGGGCATCGCACGTACGCTGAATTGATTATCGTCGCCGAAAGCATAGGCGAAAGCCTGGCCGTCCTGCTCGGTGAGGGTGACCTTGAAGGACTTGTCCTTGCCCTTGCGGAGGACCTTGATCTCGACTTCGTCGCCTTTTTCGTGTTCGCCCATGAACTCGTAGACGTCTTCGGCGTCGTCGATATCTTCGCCGCCCAGCGACACGATCACGTCGCCGGCCTTAAGGCCCACTTCGGCTGCTGGCGAGTCATCGATGACCTTCTTCACGAGGACGCCTTCTCCGCCGAAGTACTCGGCGAGCTGCTCGTTGAGCACTTCCATCTCGATGCCCAGATAGGCGCGGGGACCGCCGAAGAACTTGGCGTCGCCGCCCTTGATTTTCATGATCTTGCGGATGGCGTCATTGTCGCCGTGCTTGGTTGTCCAGGTATTGATGTCACCGTCGTCGCTGCTCATGATAATGATCTGGCCGTCGCCGCCCTCGAATTCGAGCATCTCGTGGGGATCGCCGTCGGTTTCATATTCCTTCACCAGGACTTCTTCACCGTCCTTCATTTCGAAGACCTTGACCTTGGACACGCCGTCTTCTTCCACGACTTCGACGCGGATCTGCTTGGCGTCGTCCGAGGTCCAGGAGACCGTCGAGGCGGAGGCGCAGGATGCGGCGGATGAGCAAGTTGTCTTGCAGGAGGGTGCTGTCTCGGCGACGGTGTAGGACGCCATGGCCAGGATCGCCATGACAAGCAGGATGCTGTGGCGAATGTTCATGAAGGAGACTCCTCGTCAGGGGGTGTTGCCCCGGCGTCCGCCCGCGACCATGAGGTGCAGGCGATCGCCGGAGCCAAGGAACCGATTCGCTGCCGGAAGATGTGATTACTACCCAAATCGGGTCGGAGTTCCCGGATTGTCGGATAAAGTCAGGATTTTCGTACTTTGCCAGCTTGGCGGACCGCAGGCAGCACGTCGCGGAATGCGGCGCCGTAGATCTCCCATACCGTCACGAACAGTGCCGCCACGATGGGCCCCACCACGAAACCCAGCACGCCGAAGTACATGATCCCGCCCAGGGTGCTGAACAGGACCATCAGATCGTGCATTTCCGTGTCCCGTCCAACCAAGCGGGGTCGCAACAGGTTATCGACGCTCCCGACGACCAGCGCACACCAGAGTGCCAGGCCGATTGCAGCGCCGGTGTGGCCCGAAGCGGCCAGGATCACCGCGGCGGGGAGCCACACCAGCCCCGTCCCGATGCCGGGAACCACCGAGAGCAGAACCATGATCGTGCCCCAGAACAGGGCGCCGTCGATGCCCAGGACGGCGAATGCCAGACCGGCCAGCCCTCCCTGGATCGCGCCGATCACGAGGGTGCCCTTGAGGGTGGCGCGGGTGACCGACACGAAGCGCTCGAGAAGGCGCTGCTCGTCTTTGTGGTCGAGGGGCAGGTAGAAGAGGATGCGGCGCAGGAGCGCGCCACCGTCACTCAGGAAGTAGAACATGGTGGTGAGCATGACGAAGAGCTGGAAGAGGAACCCCACGGTGCCGCGGGTGGTGGCTGAAAGGCTTGTGAACAGGAACGAACTGGCGGCTCCGACCACCTCGCCTGCCTTGGCCAACAGCAGTTCGCGATAGGAGGACAGCTGGTCGGCATAGGGTATCTTCGCGAGAAGGTCCGCAAAAGCGTCCGGCTGTTCCACCTGCTCCTGAACCCAGGGGATGACCTGTTCGCTGATCCGGAGGGCCTGGCCGGCGACGATGCCGAGAATGCCGAACAGGGGCAGCACGACAATGGCGAGCAACAGAAGCATGCAGAGCGCGGATGCCAGGCGTGAATGTCCTCGTGTCGTCTTCAGCAGGCGCCGGTAGAGGGGCTGCGCCATGCCGGCGGCGATGCTTGCCAGAAGAATGGCCATCAGAAATGGTCTGAGCATGCCAACAAAGACCGTTGTGATGACGAAGGTCAACAACAGCAGGGTGATCTTCTGCATGCGGTCGCGATCGAACACTTGGCGCTCCTAATCGACGGGCAGCATGACGGTGAAGGCTCCGCGTACGTCGCCGGCCTTGAAGCCCGTCGCCCGGTCGTCGGGGTAGAGTTCGGCGATTTTGGCTGCGATGTCGTCGTTGAGTCGGCGGCCGTGGCATTTCAGGCACATGGGTGCTGTGGGAATGGCTCGCATGTAGCGGAAGGTGCGGTGGCCGATCTCGTCGGTGATGATCGTCCAGGCCTCGAGGTCGGTGGCGCTCTCGCCGGATTCGCGACGGCTTGCGAATTCTTCGAGGATGGAGCGTTCCCAAACGTCGGGAATATTGGCGGGATTTCTTGTCTTGAGACTCGTCCGGCCGATGAGCAGGCCATCTTCCGTGCTGATGGTCTCAGTGATGGGGACGGCCTCCAGATTGCAGATTCGGAGCGCACCGACATCGCCTTCAGCCTTGACGGCCGCTTGAAGTTCGGCCTTGAGGGCTTTGCCCAGCTTGCCCATGGCGTCGCGGCAAGTGGCCGTCCAACCCTCGATGTCGTCTTGTACTGGTTCATCCGCGGTGGCGGAGGTGATGGCGGGGGCGATCGCGAGTAGGGCGAGGAGTAGAAGTCGGGATACCATGCGCATGGGAGCCTCCTCGTGAACGTGGAGATGTCGTGACCACTGAGCGTATCCAGCGGTGATTCGAGATCGAACCCTCGGGAAGATATAGCATGAACATGATGCTGTTCGCCATCTCGACGATGGCTCGGCATCGGATCCTGACAACTGACGACCCCGATGAACGGCCCTGAAAATGGGTCTTGCAATATTCTATACCATAAGGTATTGGTTAAAGCTGAATGTACAGTAAGTAAGTAGGGTATAGTGCCCATCGCAGATGGATCACGTTCCGGAAGGGACGATGCTGCCCTTGTTCCCACCTGGAGGTTTCTATGTTTCTCCGGCAAACGCTGAAAAAAATCTCTGGAGCTGTGGGTCGTGACGGACCGCTCGGCACGGTCGTCATGGGGTCGGCCGCTCTGATCGTTCTTACTCTGGCGATCGGCTGTAAATCGGACAACGGCGGCGGGAATGCGGGTGATAGTGCCGTAGCCGGCCTCAACGACGGCCCGAAGGCTGCCGAGACGCTCACTCTGAACAGAGGCCTCGCCAGCTGGGGCGAGCAGCTGTTCAAGGACAAGGCGTGCATCACCTGCCACGCCGTCGGTGAGCGTAAACAGGGTCCGGATCTGGCCGGTGTCGCTTCGCGGCGCACTGAACAGTGGATGAAGAAGCAGATTTTGGATCCTGAATGGATGCTCAAGAACGATCCCATCGCACGTCAGCTCATGGCCGAATACGCCCTGCAGATGGCGAATCAGCAGGTCAAAGAAGCCGAAGCCAACGCCATCATCCAGTACCTGCTCAGAGAAACATTGGCCCTGCAGTAACCGGTCGGCCACCCACGAGAAGGAGTACGACGATGAACAAGCATGATTTGATGAACCGAGGTCTGCTCGCCTTAGCCGCGAGTCTGATGCTGTTGGTCGCCCTGGTCGGTTGTGGAGGAGGAAGCGGCGGCTCAGGCGGCTCCAACGACGCCGCCTCCCGCGTCTATGTGGCGCCAGGCGAGTACGACGACTATTACGCCTTCCTGTCGGGTGGCCATTCAGGTCAGGTCTATGTCTACGGTCTACCCAGTGGTCGTCACCTGACGACGATCCCCGTATTCACTCCCGAATCCGCCAGCGGCTGGGGCTATGACGAAGAGTCCAAGGCCATGCTGGGAGACTTCACCTGGGGCGACGCCCATCATCCCGGCCTGTCCGAGACCGACGGCGACTACGATGGCCGCTGGCTCTTCATCAACGACATGGCCAACGCCCGCATCGCGCGGATCGATCTCGACGTCTTCAAGACCGAGCAGATCCTGGGCCCGTTGCCGAACATCTCGGCCAATCACGCTTCGACGTTCGTCACCCAGAACACGGAGTACGTATTCGCGGCAAGCCGCTTCTCGGCCCCCGTGCCCAACACCTACCAGTCCATCGCCGACTACAAGAACAAGTTCAACGGCGTGCTCGCGGCCGTGGCCATCGACGCCGAGGGCGAGATGAGCCTGGACTTCGAAGTGATCACGCCCCCGTTCGATTGGGACAAATCCGACGCCGGCAAGGGTCCGAGCCACGGCTGGGTCTTCTTCAGCTGCTACAATTCGGAGCAGGCGTACACGAAGCTCGAGGTCAATGCGAGCCAGAACGAGCGCGACTTCATCGCCGCCCTCGATTGGCGCAAGGGACAGCAGGCCGTACGTGAAGGCAAGTTCAAGATGATCGGCGGGGCCAAGGTCATCGATCCGGCCGAGGTTCCCGGACTGATGTATCTGCTGCCCACGCCCAAGTCTCCCCACGGCGTGGACATCGATCCTTCCGGTACGCTGATCATCGGCAACGGCAAGCTGGCCGCAGTGACCGTCGTCCACAGCTTCGAGAACTTCCAGAAGGCCATCGCGGACGAAGACTTCATCGGCGAGTTCGGCGGCATTCCCGTGATCCGCTACGAGGCCACGCGCATCGCCGAGGTGCCCGTGGGCCTCGGGCCGCTGCACACCCAGTTCGACGGCCGCGGCTTCGCCTATACGAGCCTGTTCCTGGACAGTCAGGTGGCCAAGTGGAACCTGGAGACCTTCGAGGTCGTCGACAAGGTCGACGTGCACTACTCGATCGGTCACCTGTCCGCCAGCGAGGGCGACACCCGTCACCCCACCGGCGACTGGCTGCTGGCCCTGAACAAGATCTCCAAGGACCGCTTCCTGCCTATGGGCCCGACCCATCCCGAAGGCGCCCAGCTCATCGACCTGAAAACGCCGACCATGGAGCTGCTCCTGGACATCCCCACATACATGGAGCCCCACTACGGTCAGATCATCAAGGCCGACAAGCTGATCCCGAGGATCAAGACGATTTTCCCGATCGCCGAGAACGACCACCCCTACAGGACCCTCAATGAAGAAGAGACGTCCATCACCAGGGATGGAACCGACGTGCACGTGAAGATGATGTCGGTGCGGACCCACTTCTTCCCTGATACATTGACGGTGAACATGGGCGAGACGGTCTACTTCCACGTGACCAACGTCGAGCAGGACCGGGACATCGCCCACGGGTTCGCGATCCTCAGATCGAACGTGGACTTCCAGATCGAGCCGGGCGAGACCAAGACGGGCAAGTTCACGCCGCCGGCGCCCGGAATCTACCCGTTCTACTGCTCGAACTTCTGCTCCGCGCTCCACCAGGAGATGCAGGGCTACATGGCCGTGAGGCCCTAACCGCGGAGGCCATCGTGAACGATGTGCACCGTGACGCGGAACGTGGGGAGGCGGTCGCTGCGGCGACCGCCTCCCGCTCTGCGGCACTTCGGGCCTATCTGGGCGGACGCTTGGAACGTTGGCAGCGCTGGCTGGTCGGTGCCGTCGGCGCCGCCCTGCTGCCGGTCATGTTCCTGCCCGTGCTGCCCATCTGGAAGATCTTCCTGGTCGCGCCGCAGTACCGCGAGGGACTGCAGATGCTTATCTTCGTCAACGATCTGCAGGGCGACCTTAAGAACATCAACATCCTCAACCATTACATCGGCATGCAGGAGATCAGCGCGGGTTCGTTTCCCGAGTTCGGCTACCTGCCCTGGGCCCTCACGCTCTTCGGCGGCGTGGCCCTGCTGGCCGCGATCGTGGACCGTCGCTGGCTCGCCTTCCTGGGCTGGGCCGGGTTCGCGGCTTTCGGCACCGTGATGATGATGCACTTCGCCGACTGGATGGTGGAGTACGGCACCAACCTCGATCCCAAGGCGGCCCTCGATTTCGGCGCCTTCACGCCGCCGATGCTGGGCACCGTGCACAGGGGCAACTTCGTGGTCACGTCGTATCCGCACTGGGGTGGCGTCATTCTGATCGGGGCGGGACTGCTGGGGCCGCTGGTCGCGGCGTCCGACTTCTGGCGGGCGCGTCGGCGCGGCGGGATCGCCAACCTCATGATCGCCGCGCTGCTGACGACGGCGGCCGTGTCGGGAGCGCGGGCCGAGGAGTTCATCTCCTATGCCGAGCCCTCGACGGTGAGCGCGCTGCAGGGGCTGATCGCGGGCGCAGCCGACGGCGACGAGATCGTGCTTCCCGAAGGCGTTCACAAAGGTCAGCTGATCGTGGACCGTTCGCTGACGCTGACCGGATCGCCGGCCACGATCCTCGACGGCGAAGGCCGCGGCACGGTCGTGATCGTTCGGGCCCCCGGAGTGACGCTCCGGGGGTTCACAGTCCGCAACAGCGGGTGGGAGCTGCTGCTGGACGACGCCGGCGTGCTGATCGACGAAGCGGACAGCGTGACGGTCGAGGACCTGGTTCTCGAAGACAACAATCACGGGGTCTATGTGCGCAACGCGCGCGGACCCGTGATCCGGAACTGCCGGATCACGGGTCGGCGCGGGCGCGTGCAGCAAGAGAACCACGGCAACGGCATTCACGTGTGGTACGCCATCGACACGCTGGTCAGCGGCAACGTCGTTTCCGGTCATCGCGACGGGATTTATCTCTCCTTCGCCGAAACGGCCCGGGTGACCGGCAACGTGTTCATGGAAGAGGACCGGTTCGGGCTGCACTCGATGTACAGCCAGCGCAATATCCTCAAGGACAACGCATTCACGCGGAACACGGCCGGCGTGGCCCTGATGTTCAGCAACCGGATGCGGATGGAGGGCAACCTCTTCATCCACAACCGCGGCCACCGCACCTACGGTCTGCTGCTGCGCGACTGCAGCGATTCCCTGTTCCTGCACAACCGTCTGGTCGACAACACCATCGCCCTGTTCCTCGACGGCTCGAACCGCAACCGCTTCGAGGAGAACCTCGTGGCGGAGAACGGCTGGGGTGTGATCGCCTACAGTTCGTCCGAGGACAACGTGTTCACCCGCAACGCGTTTTTGAGCAACGACTACCAGATGTCCCTGGACATGCGTCGTACGCGCAACCTTCTGTACGACGACGGAGTCGGCAACTACTGGGACGACGCCCGGGCTTATGACCTCGACGGCGACGGGATCGGTGACGCTCCCCACCATCCTGTGAGCCTCTTCGCCTTCGTCAGTAAACAGTCGCCCGATCTCACGGTCTTTGCGGGATCACCTGCGGTTCTGGCTCTCGACCTGGCCCAACAGACCCTCCCCGTGCTTCAGCTGACCGATCTGGTTGATCCCGCGCCCATGCTGCGGCCGGTGACGGTTCCCCCTTACGCCGGTCCGCAGATTCCCGAAGGTTCGGAACGGTCCGACGGCCGGCGCCTGCCGACCGCCCTTGTGTCTTTGGTTACAGCATGCGGCGGGCTGGTATTATTGAAGGATCGAAGATGATTCAAGTCGAAGGCGTCTCGAAGAGCTACGGCTCCGTCCAGGCCCTGCGCGGAGTGTCGCTCGTGGTGGCGCGAGGGGAAACCCTCGGCGTGATCGGCCCCAACGGGGCGGGCAAGACGACCCTGCTGAAGATTCTGCTGGGCCTCGTGCGTCCCGATCGGGGATCGGTGACGGTGGACGGGCTGGATCTGCTGAATGATCCCATCGCCGTCCGTTCGCGCATCGGGTACGTGCCTCAGCAGGACGGGTTCGAAGAGCGCGACACCGGACGTGAAGCCCTGACGTTCCTGGCCCGCTTGCGTGGATCCCCCGACGACGAGATCCTGCGCCATGTCGCGAGCGTGGGCGGCGAAAGCTGGATCGACCGGCCCACCGGCACTCTCTCCGGCGGGCAGCGTCAGCGGTTGAGCGTCGCGGCGGCCCTGCTGGGCGATCCTCCGGTCCTGCTGCTCGATGAGCCGACGGCGAGCCTGGATCCCCGCGCCACGGCCTCGTTCCGCGACCTGATGAGCAGCCTGGCGGCGGATGGCCGGACCCTCGTGCTTTGCTCTCATCTCCTGGACGACGTGGAGCGGCTCTGTGACCGCGTGGTGGTGTTGCTTGAGGGTGAGATCGCCGCGGTCGAGACGATCGACCGGACGCAGGACCTTCCAGTGCGGGGAGGGCTGGAATCCCGATTCCTCGCCGCCGTGGGTAAGGAGGAACGTGATGGCTAGGCTGTGGCGGTTTGTTTTTCCGGCGCTGTCGCTCATGCTGACGGCGGGGTGCGGCGGAGGCGGAGAAGACACGCCTGCGGTTCACCTGGGGAGCGATGTCTGTGTCTCCTGCAGGATGACCGTCGACGATGCGAAATACGCCGCAGCGATTCGCACCGAGGACGGCGCGGTCCTAACCTACGACGCCATCGAGTGTCTGGTGCGGGATCTGCGGACGCGCCGCGGGGCCGACGCCCCGGCAGAGGTCTGGTTGCCGGATTTCGCCGCTGCCGGCGAACTCCATCATGCGGATGAGATGACCGTCGTACGGGCTGGTTTCCCCTCCCCGATGGGTGGGGGCTATGCCGCCTTTGCGGACGCGGATGTCGCTGCGCGGGAAGCTGCAACACGCGACGGCGTGGCCGGCCCTCTGACTGGATTCGTGGACGGCAGCCTGATTCCTCCCGCGAGGTGACTCTTTGAAGAGATTTTTCCTGATCGCCATGATCGCTCTGGCAACCGTCGCTCTTTTGGATCGGGTGTTGCGGAGGAGCGAAGAGTCCGATGCGGCGGTGACGGTCATCGAGTTGCCGGTCCATACAGCCGAAGCTGAGCTGACCGGCTCCGGGTTGCAGCCGCCGAAGGTCCGAGTTCCCAAGGACCATCAGGTGCGCCTGGTGATCCACGGAGCCCCCGAAGCTCCGGAAGGACTATTGACTCTCCTCGGCTATGAGGACCGCTGTGGACCGGTCGATATGGGACCGGGTCTTTCCCGAGCGTTCACGTTCGTGAGCGACCGCCCCGGCGACGACTTTGCTTTCCGTCTCGGCGCCCAGATCGTTGGCCGCCTCGAGATCACCGGCAGCCACCTGGAAGAGGGTCACGAGTGACGCGCACCCTGATCATCGCCACTGAAACATTTCGCCGTGTCAGCGCGACGCGCTCGATCCTGGCTTTCGCCGCGCTGTTTTCGGCCCTCGCTCTGGCGCTGAGCTATTTCGGTCTGGCCGGTCAGCGGGCGGTGGGATTCCAGGGCTTCGCGCGCGTGACGGCGAGCCTGTTGAACCTAGTGGTTTACGTGGTTCCCCTGATCGCCCTGATGATGGGGGTGACCGAAGTGACGGGACGGCGCCGCAACCTGGCAGTAGTCCTGGCCCAGCCCGTGACGCGGACCGAGGTGCTGCTCGGAAGTTATCTGGGAGTGGCGGGAGCCTTGGCGGCCTCGCTGGCGGTCGGTCTCGGTGGAGCGGGGTTGCTGATCGCCCTGCAGACCGATACGGCGTCTCTCGGCGGTTATCTGGTCCTGCTCGGCGGCAGCTTGGCGCTGATGCTGGCGTTCCTGGCCCTGGCCTTCCTGATCGGCGTGGTGCTGCTGGACCGCCTCAAGGCCATGGCAGGCGCGGTGCTGACTTGGTTCGCCGCTGTGGTGGGGTACGACCTCGCGGTGATCGGTCTGAGTTCGGCCCTGCGCGGGCTCACCCTCAAGAGCATCCTGTTGCCGGCGATCCTGCTCAACCCCGTGGACATCGTGCGGGTCCTGGTAACCCTGAACAGCGGCCGCGGCGCACTGTTCGGGCCGGCCGGCGCCGTGCTTGTGGACGTCTTCGGGCGACCGGCGGGTATGGTCGTCGCGATCGCTGCGATGATCGTACTGACTGCGACGCCCCTGATTGCGGCTCTGCTCGTCTTTCGTCGGCGTGATCTTTGACGGGTTAGATTCAATCCCCTGGATCGTAGTTGACCCCGCGCTGTGAAGGGAAGGTGGCTCGCTCAGGGAAGATGGAACCCGGATCGGACGTTTGATTGGCTGGGGACTTCGTCGATGTTTAGAACGCTGTCAATGACCTGAAGGTGATGAGCATGGCCCAGTACGCGAGAGGTCGATGAAGAGGGCCCGTCCGGCGACCTTTTGCCTTTCGGGAGTCCGGACGGGCCCTCTTCATCGACCTCTCGCGCACCTCGGACTGCACTACTTGACCTGCGCCCGCACGAGATTCTCGATCCCCCCGGCGACGATGACCTCCTGAACCGGCCGCCCCAAGGCAGCGAACCCGAAGCTTGCCCCGTTCCAGGTGATCGTGGCCGCGCCGAAGTCCACGGTCAGCGGCAGATTGCAGACCGTCGTCTTCTCCTCGCGCGCCGCATGAGCCGCCCGCATCGCCTCGACAAGCTTCGGACTCTCCAGGCAGATGAATCCGTTGTTGATGGCGTTGCGCAGGTAGGTCTGGGAGTACGAACCGGCGATCAGCAGGCTGATGCCCGCCGCCTGCAGGGCGGTGACCGCCTGCTCGCGGCTCGAGCCGGTGCCGAAGTTGAAACCGCCGACGATCAGGTCGCCCTCGGCGACGATCGACGGGAACTCGGGATCGTAGTTCTCCATCACCACGCGGGCCATGTCTTCGCGGGTCATGTCCTCGCGGTAGGTGTAGTCCTTCCCGTAGATGCCGTCGGTGTTCATGTTGTCGAGGTCGAGCCAAAGGACGCGTCCGCTGACCGAGGCGGGGAAGCCGTCGATGATCTCGACAGAGCTGGCTGTCGGAGCTTCGCCGCCCAAGCGCCAGGCGTAGGCCGGCAGTTCGGGGCCGAATTCGGAGGGGCCGGTGATCTTACCGGCGACGGCCGACGCGGCCACCACAGCCGGGCTGGCCAGGTAGCACTGAGCGCTGCGGGAGCCCATGCGACCCTTGAAGTTGCGGTTGGTGGCGCTGATGCCGACTTCGTTGTCGGCAAGCAGGCCTGTGCCCAGGCCGATGCACGGTCCGCAGCTCGGGGGCAGGGCGATGGCGCCGGCTTCGAGCAGCACCTTCCACACCCCGGACTTCTTGGCCTGGTCCTCGACCCACTGGCTGGCCGCGGCCACGTAGAGCTCGACGCCCTTGGCTACCTTGCGACCCAGCAGCACGTCGGCCGCCGCCTTCAGGTCTTCAAGGCGCGAGTTCACGCAGGACAGCAGGTACGCCTTGTGGATCGGTATGTTCTTGGCCGCGATCTCGGCGAGGGACTGGGTCTTCTGCACAGTGTCGGGGCCGGCCACGTGAGGGGCGACTTCGGTGAGGTCGAGGTCGATTTCTCCGGCGTAGACGGCTTCGGGATCACTCACAGGCGGCTTGGCGATCCAGTCGTCGAGCATGTCGTTGGTCACGTGGCCCTCGACGCCCGAGAGCTTGAGGATCGCGCGGCGCTTGCGGAAGAAGTCGATGGTGGCGGAGTCGCAGGGGAACCAGCCCACCAGGGCGCCCCACTCGGTGGTCATGTTGGCGATGGTCAT